>NZ_JBBCKX010000021.1:0-97356 GCF_037153115.1 Pantoea sp. USMM079 | reverse complement strand
GCTGTAGCGCGGTGGTCCCACCTGACCCCATGCCGAACTCAGAAGTGAAACGCCGTAGCGCCGATGGTAGTGTGGGGCCTCCCCATGCGAGAGTAGGGAACTGCCAGGCATCAATTTAAGACTCATTCGTGAGTCGTGACCTTTCAGGTGACACTGAAAGGGCGAAACACCCGAAGTCAGAACGGTTTTCTGATTTTGGTACAGAATCGGTGGAGCGGTAGTTCAGTTGGTTAGAATACCTGCCTGTCACGCAGGGGGTCGCGGGTTCGAGCCCCGTCCGTTCCGCCACCCTTTTAGGGGCGTAGTTCAATTGGTAGAGCACCGGTCTCCAAAACCGGGTGTTGGGGGTTCGAGTCCCTCCGCCCCTGCCAGAAAACAATCCTTTGCTTCGGCAAAGGATTTTTTTTGTCCAAAATTTGGCATTTACCTCATAAATTCGTCAGTGAAAAGGGTTTGAGTTTCACTGCGCGACACTCAAACCCCTCTCAATTTCTGCTTTATTGCGTCAATACTGGAAATTTAAGCAGCTGACGAATATGTGCTTGTTGATCGCTATTCTGCAGCCACACCGCATAGAGTGGACGAACGGCAACGGGTGTATCTGGAATAACCATCAAATCACTATAAATGCTGTGCCATGAATCCGGTAAAAACGCGCAGGCGCCGGTAGTGTGGAGTAATTCACGTGTCACATGCGCTGAAGTTGTGGTCAATACTGGCACATCATCACTGGATAAATAACTTTCATGTTGATGAAAATCCGCACCCCATTCCAGTTTAATGTAATCATATTTTTCACGTTTCTCAGTCTTACGTGCGCGGAAGAGCGCGAGTGAAATATGACCAATCTGTTGGCTGGTTAATTCATCCATTTTGGGCGCTTCGGTGGTGATTAAAAGGTCCAACTGACGCTCATGTAATTGCTTTACCAGCAAATGCCGTTGTGCGATACGTGCTTCAAGGTGAAGACTTTCACGATTCTCATAAAGCGTTTTTAACCAAGGGGTTAGATAAGCTTCCCACAACGACGCGCTGGCACCTATCGATAGCTCATGATGCTGTTGTGTATGTGAAACTTCCTTTTTAGCCATCAGCCAGGTACTCATCAGGCTCTCTGCATAGGGTAATAAACGCTCACCCGCAGAAGTCAGCCGAATATTATTTCGATGACGGGTGAAAAGGTTGACTCCCAACTGATTTTCCAGCTGACGAATGCGAAAACTAACGGCAGATTGCGTGAGGTAAAGCGCTTCAGCAGCACGCCCGAAATGGCGTGTTCTGCTCACTTCGAGGAAAGTTTTCAGTAATTCCGTATCCACAGCATTCTCCCAAAAAATGTTTGTCGTACTGATTTAAATGTTTTGTTTTACACTCTGTCAAGCCTATCTAATACTCCGCGCCATAAATAGCACGGCCATAAGAGAGTCGGGAGCGTGTAAAATGGCGGATAGCTTCGCAACAACAAATCGTTTCTTTGATAACAAACATTATCCTCGTGGTTTTTCACGTCATGGTGATTTCACCATTAAAGAAGCTCAGCTTCTGGAACGCCACGGTTACGCCTTCAATGAACTGGACCTCGCCAAGCGTGAACCAGCGACTGAAGAAGAGCGTTCGTTTTTAGAAGTATGTCGTGGTCTGCGTGAGCCGCAAACGGAAGCTGAACGTGTCTGGTCGAAATATACCGCACGTATTAAGCGTCCTAAGCGTTTCCACACATTGTCTGGCGGTAAGCCGCAGATGGACACTGTGGAAGACTTTAGCGATAGCGATGATTAAAAAATAGCGGGGCTTCTAAAGCCCCGTTTTTTATTCCAGACTGTTGTGCAGAAAGATTAGCAACCGGTCAATGCTGCGATAACCCACCGCCTCCTGCAAATGCTGTCGTGAAATCGTCTCCTCCCCTGCCAAGTCGGCAATCGTCCTGGCGACTTTCAAAATGCGTTGCCACGCGCGCACAGAAAGACCCAGCGAATTCAATACAGCTTCCAGCCATATAGCATCGTCCTGTCTCAGTACACAGCACTGGGCAATCTCCGGATTAGATAAATGCGCGTTTATTTTGCCTGCTCGCTCAATTTGCCTCTGACGAGCAGCAAGGACGCGTTTAAGTACCGTCTCGCTGCTCTCACTGACTTCCTGTTTTTGACTTAAGGTTCCACTGGGTAGCAACGGGATTTCCAGAGACAGATCAAAGCGATCAAGAAACGGACCTGAGAGCCGGCTCAAATAGCGCAGCACCTGTTGCGGCGTGCATCGATTATGACTGCCTTGATAATGCCCGGTAGGGCTGGGGTTCATGGCGCCAATTAACTGAAAGCGCGCTGGATAAGTGACTTTGGCGCGTGTACGGGAAATCGCAATCTCGCCGGATTCAATGGGCTCGCGTAATGCATCCAGTACCTTGCGGTCAAACTCCGGGAGTTCATCCAGAAACAGGACGCCATTGTGCGCCAGAGAGATCTCACCAGGCCGGGGGATTGCTCCTCCTCCCACTAATGCATACAGCGAAGCGCTGTGATGAGGTGCTCTGAATGGCCTTCTGCGCCACTGATGATGGAGGTTTCGGCTGCTGACCAGGCTATTAATCGCTGCGCACTCCAGCGCTTCCTGATCGTCTAAGGGCGGCATAATGCCAGGCAGGCGGGTCGCCAGCATGGTTTTCCCTGTGCCGGGCGGTCCAAGCAGTAACAGGTTATGCCCGCCAGCGGCGGTGATCTCCAGGGCGCGACGTCCTTGTTCCTGACCGATGATTTCGCTGAGGTCCTGGCTTTCCTGTTGCAGCGCCTCAGGTTGAGAATACGCAACGGTGAGTGTCGACTGGTTATGCAGGAAAGCGCAGATCTCGAGCAGATGTTTACCGACGAGCGTTTCCCCTTGTTGGATCAATCCGACATCCTGTTGATTCTCTTCAGCTAACACCATCTGCCTGCCGGCTTGCAAAGCGGCCATTGCTGCTGGAATAGAGGCCTGAACGCCACAGAGCGCGCCGTTCAGTGCTAACTCCCCCAGGAACTCATAGTGCGCCAGTTTCGCGTCAGGAAGCTGCTCTGAGGCCGCGAGAATCGCAATGGCGATGGGAAGGTCGTAGCGCCCACCTTCTTTTGGCAGATCGGCAGGAGCCAAATTGATGGTGACGCGTTTCGCCGGGAAGGTGAATCCGCTATTGATAATGGCACTGCGTACCCGTTCCCGCGCTTCCTTCACCGTGGTTTCAGGCAAGCCAACCAGCGTTAAAGCGGGCAACCCCTTGCTGATATGCACCTCAACCGTTACCAATGGCGCCTGTACGCCGAGCGCCGCGCGAGTGAGAACCTTTGATAAAGACATAACCACTCCTTGTTGTCTTCATCATGCGAGGAGTAAATTCAGATTGCGAATGCGATTAAAAAACATCAGCGCCGGATTCCAGTGAATCGGCGGTTTTTACAATGTTTTCGCCGCAGTTGAGGTCGATATCGCAGAATTAACAGAGAGGTTTCGCAGTGTGCGTAATGAAAAATATTCACATCTAAAAATAACCTTTAACTTACAAGGCGATAACCCGAGCCGATTGCTTACGTCATAAAAAAACATTATGAAAATAATTGTCAACGCGTAGATAACTATGGTAACTCTGTAGGTATTACTTCGAACAATCGAAAAAACAGACAACACATGAAAGCCCTTCTACAAGTGATTAGCCTAGTCGTGATTAGCGTGGTGGTGATTATTATCCCACCGTGCGGGGCATCGCTTGGAGAAAGAAAGGCTTAAAAATCAAGCCCGGAATTCCAAAAACCCCCGCACCGAAAGGTCCGGGGGTTTTTTTTCGACCTGGCTAAATATCAGCGAATCAGCGAGGAACAGATTATGAGCAGTAGCATAAAGTTCTGTTGTTCCACCAGGAATACAGGAGAATAACGATGACAGGTGCACAGTGGGTAGTTCAGGCTTTACGCGCGCAGAGTGTCGACACAGTGTTTGGCTATCCTGGCGGCGCAATCATGCCAGTGTACGATGCGCTCTACGATGGCGGCGTGGAACACCTACTGTGTCGTCATGAGCAAGGTGCAGTGATGGCGGCAATTGGTTATGCCCGTGCCACCGGTAAAACTGGCGTGTGTATTGCCACTTCCGGTCCCGGCGCCACTAACCTGATCACCGGTTTAGCAGATGCGTTTATGGATTCCATCCCAGTTGTCGCGATCACCGGTCAGGTTTCATCTGCGTTCATCGGCACCGATGCCTTCCAGGAAATCGACGTTCTCGGCCTGTCATTAGCCTGCACCAAGCACAGTTTCCTGGTTGAATCCCTCGAAGATTTGCCTTCCGTGATGGCCGAAGCCTTTGCCATCGCCCAGTCTGGCCGTCCCGGTCCGGTTCTGGTGGATATCCCGAAAGACATCCAAATTGCTAGTGCCGATTTAACCCCACACCTGTTGCCGGTTGAAGAGGCGATCAGTCATTCGCCAGAGCATATCGCGGAAGCCCGCGCATTAATGGCACAGTCGCATAAGCCAATGCTGTATATCGGCGGCGGTGTTGGCATGGCACAAGCGGTGCCTGCATTACGTGCCATGGCTGAAGCAACCGGCATCCCAACGGTGTCCACGTTGAAAGGCCTGGGAAGCGCAGACGCCAGCAGCGATCTCTATCTTGGCATGTTGGGTATGCACGGCACCAAAGCTGCCAACCTTGCCGTGCAATCCTGCGATTTACTGATTGCCGTTGGCGCGCGTTTCGACGACCGCGTCACCGGCAAGTTAGACACCTTCGCCCCGCATGCGAACGTCATTCATATCGATATCGATCCGGCCGAGTTGAACAAATTGCGTCGTGCGCACGTTTCGTTGCAAGGTGATTTGAACCAGGTGCTGCCTGCGTTGAGTATGCCGATGCAGATTGAGGGCTGGCGCACCGAAGTTAAAGCGATGAAAGCCGAGTTTGACTGGAATTACGATCATCCAGGCGAGGCCATTTACGCGCCGCTGCTGCTGAAACAGCTCTCCGATCGTAAAGCAGACAGCGCCGTGGTGACCACCGATGTTGGGCAGCATCAGATGTGGGCTGCGCAGCATATGAGCTTCACCGCGCCAGAAAACTTCATCACCTCCAGCGGCCTCGGCACCATGGGCTTCGGTCTGCCTGCCGCCATCGGTGCGCAGGTTGCTCGCCCGGAAGACACCGTGATCTGCGTGTCAGGTGATGGCTCAATCATGATGAATATCCAGGAACTGGGCACCATCAAGCGCGGTAAGCTGCCGGTGAAAATCCTGCTGCTGGATAACCAACGTTTAGGCATGGTGCGCCAGTGGCAACAGTTGTTCTTTGATGGCCGCTACAGCGAAACCATCCTGACTGATAACCCCGATTTCCTCACGCTGGCCAGCGCATTTGATATCCCAGGCCAGCGCATTAGCCGTAAAGATCAGGTCGACGCCGCAATTGATGCTCTGCTGAACAGTGAAGGTCCTTACTTCCTGCATGTTTCAATCGATGAGCATGAGAACGTCTGGCCATTGGTACCGCCGGGTGCCAGCAACGCAAACATGATGGAGAAAACCGCATGAATCAGCATCAATTGTCTATCGAAGCCCGCTTCCGCCCTGAAATATTGGAGCGCATTTTGCGTGTCGTCCGCCACCGTGGCTTCCAGGTGTGCTCGATGAACATGGCATCTGCGATCAACGCTGAGAACATCAATATCGAGATGACCGTTGCCAGCCAGCGTTCTGTCGATTTACTGTCTTCGCAGTTAAGCAAACTTATGGATGTCGCCTGTGTCGAGATCCAGCAACAGACATCACAACAAATCCGCGCTTAGTCGCCAAAGGAAATAGCAATGAGTACGAAGAAAGCAGACTTTATTTGGTTCAACGGGGAGATGGTTAAGTGGGAAGATGCCAAGGTCAGCGTCATGTCTCACGCACTGCACTACGGTACTTCAGTGTTTGAAGGCGTACGTTGCTACGACTCACACAAAGGCCCAGTGGTGTTCCGTCACCGTGAACACATGCAGCGTCTGCACGACTCCGCCAAAATCTATCGTTTTCCTATCGCCGCCTCTGTTGATGAGCTGATGGAAGCGTGCCGCGAAGTGATTCGCGTGAACAAACTGAAAAGCGCTTACATTCGTCCATTGGCGTTTGTTGGCGACGTAGGCCTGGGTGTGAACCCACCAGATGGCTACACCACCGACGTGATCATCGCTGCTTTCCCATGGGGTGCTTACCTGGGTGCTGAAGCACTGGAAAACGGTATCGATGCGATGGTGTCTTCATGGAACCGTGTTGCACCGAATACCCTGCCAACCGCGGCTAAAGCCGGTGGTAACTACCTCTCCTCACTGTTGGTCGGCAGCGAAGCGCGTCGCCACGGTTATCAGGAAGGTATCGCTCTCGACACCAACGGCTATATTTCAGAAGGTGCTGGCGAAAACTTGTTCGAAGTGAAAGATGGCATTCTATTCACGCCGCCGTTCACTTCTTCAGCCCTGCCAGGCATCACCCGTGACGCCATCATCAAGCTGGCGATCGACCTGGGTATCGAAGTGCGTGAGCAAACGCTGTCGCGTGAATCTCTGTATCTGGCTGATGAAGTGTTCATGTCGGGTACTGCGGCAGAAATCACCCCGGTACGTAGCGTTGACGGCATTCAGGTCGGTGCGGGCAAACGCGGTCCAGTGACCACCAAAATTCAGAGCGCATTCTTCGGCCTGTTCACTGGCGAAACCGAAGACAAGTACGGCTGGTTGGATCAAGTTAATCCATAACAAGACAGTTACGCGGGTGCAGCTGCGCCCGCGTCATATTTCAGACTGGAGTATATAGAGCATGCCTAAGTACCGTTCTGCCACCACCACCCATGGTCGTAACATGGCGGGTGCACGCGCCCTGTGGCGCGCCACAGGAATGACCGACGCCGATTTCGGTAAACCGATTATCGCCGTGGTTAACTCATTCACCCAATTCGTGCCGGGCCACGTGCACTTGCGCGATATGGGCAAGCTGGTGGCTGAGCAAATCGAAGCCGCCGGTGGTGTCGCTAAAGAGTTCAACACCATCGCGGTGGATGACGGTATCGCCATGGGTCATGGCGGCATGCTGTATTCACTGCCTTCGCGCGAGCTGATCGCCGATTCCGTGGAGTACATGGTGAACGCGCACTGCGCCGATGCCATGGTGTGTATCTCTAACTGCGACAAAATCACCCCCGGCATGCTGATGGCGTCACTGCGCCTCAACATCCCGGTGATCTTTGTCTCCGGCGGTCCGATGGAAGCCGGTAAGACCAAACTGTCTGACAAAATCATCAAGCTGGACCTGGTTGATGCGATGATTCAGGGTGCTAACCCGAACGTCAGCGATGAAGATAGCGATAAAATCGAACGCTCTGCGTGCCCAACCTGTGGTTCTTGTTCAGGGATGTTCACTGCGAACTCGATGAACTGTCTGGCCGAAGCGCTGGGTCTGGCACAGCCAGGCAACGGTTCACTGCTGGCGACCCACGCCGACCGTAAAGAGCTGTTCCTCAACGCCGGTAAGCGCATCGTTAGCCTGACCAAAAAGTATTACGAGCAGGATGATGAGCGCGTACTGCCACGCAACATCGCCACCAAAGCGGCATTTGAGAATGCGATGACGCTGGATATCGCCATGGGCGGTTCCACCAACACCGTTCTGCACCTGCTGGCAGCGGCGCAGGAAGGCGAAATCGAATTCAACATGTCAGATATCGACCGCCTGTCGCGCAAAGTACCGCACCTGTGCAAAGTGGCACCGAGTACGCCGAAATATCACATGGAAGATGTGCACCGTGCTGGTGGCGTTGTCGCGATTCTGGGCGAGCTGGATCGTGCCGGGCTGATCGATACCAGTGCGCGCAACGTTCTGCAGCAGAGCATGCGTGAGACCCTGGATCAGTACGACATCATGCTGACCCAAGACGAAGCGGTGAAGAAAATGTTCCGCGCGGGCCCAGCCGGCATCCGTACCACCCAGGCCTTCTCACAAGACTGCCGTTGGGACACACTCGATGATGACCGTAAAGAGGGTTGTATCCGTACCCGTGAGCACGCCTTCTCTCAGGATGGCGGTCTGGCCGTACTGTACGGCAACATCTCTGAAGATGGTTGTATCGTCAAAACCGCCAGCGTTGACGCTGAGCTGCTGACCTTCAAAGGTCCAGCCAAAGTTTACGAAAGCCAGGATGACGCGGTAGATGCGATCCTCGGCGGCAAAGTTGTGGCGGGCGATTGCGTGGTGATCCGTTACGAAGGGCCGAAAGGCGGTCCGGGCATGCAGGAAATGCTTTATCCGACCACCTATCTGAAATCCATGGGCTTGGGTAAAGCTTGTGCGTTGATCACCGATGGTCGTTTCTCCGGCGGTTCTTCCGGTCTCTCTGTCGGTCACATCTCACCTGAAGCGGCGAGTGGCGGTACCATTGCGCTGATCCAGGATGGCGACATGATTGAGCTGGATATCCCGAACCGTCGTATCCATCTGGATCTGCCAGACAACGAAATCCACGCTCGTCGTGAAAAAGAGTTGGCGCGTGGCGAAGCGGCCTACACCCCGCACAACCGCGAACGTGCCGTCTCCTTCGCGCTGCGTGCTTATGCATCACTCGCGACCAGCGCTGATAAAGGCGCGGTACGCGATAAGTCCAAGCTGGGAGGCTAACAACTGATGGCTGAGTCTCAACCGCTACCCGCGTCGCCTAACGGCGCGGAGTATTTGCGCGCGGTGCTGCGTGCGCCTGTGTACGAAATTGCGCAGGTGACGCCGCTGCAGAAAATGGAAAAAATTTCATCGCGTCTCGGCAACACCATTCTGGTGAAGCGTGAAGATCGCCAGGCAGTGCACAGCTTCAAGCTGCGTGGGGCATATGCGATGATTGCCGGACTGACCGAAGAGCAAAAAGCACGCGGCGTGATTACGGCTTCGGCCGGTAACCACGCACAGGGTGTGGCACTTTCGGGGAGTCGGCTTGGCATCAAATCATTGATTGTGATGCCGGTGGCCACGGCGGACATCAAGGTTGATGCAGTGCGCGCATTTGGCGGTGAGGTTTATCTGTTTGGTGCTAACTTCGACGAGGCAAAAGCCAAAGCCATCGAGCTGGCCGAGCAGCAGGGTTACACCTTTGTGCCACCGTTTGACCACCCGGCAGTAATTGCCGGGCAGGGCACGCTGGCTATGGAACTGCTGCAACAAGATGCGCATATCGATCGCGTATTTGTACCGGTCGGCGGTGGCGGTCTGGCGGCGGGTGTGGCGGTGCTGATCAAACAGCTGATGCCGCAGATCAAAGTGATCGCGGTAGAGTCGGAAGACTCAGCCTGCCTGAAAGCGGCACTGGATGCGGGCGAGCCGGTTGATCTGGCGCGCGTCGGTTTGTTTGCTGAAGGTGTGGCGGTGAAGCGCATTGGCAGCGAAACCTTCCGCCTGTGCAAAGAGTATCTCGACGACATCATCACCGTGGACAGTGATGCCATTTGCGCGGCAGTCAAAGACCTGTTTGAAGATGTGCGTGCGGTGGCCGAACCTTCGGGTGCGCTGGCGCTGGCGGGCATGAAGAAGTACATCCAGCAGCACGACATCAAAGGCGAGCGCCTCGCGCACGTCTTGTCGGGCGCCAACGTCAACTTCCACGGCCTGCGCTATGTGTCGGAACGGTGTGAAATTGGTGAACAGCGCGAAGCGTTGCTGGCGGTCACCATTCCGGAACAGCAGGGCAGTTTCCTGCGTTTCTGTCAGACGCTGGGTGGCCGTTCGATCACCGAGTTCAACTATCGCTATGCGGATGCCGATAACGCCTGCATCTTCGTCGGGGTGCGCTTAACGCGCGGTCTGGAAGAGCGCAGTGAGATCATCAGCCAGCTCAGCGAAGGTGGCTACCAGGTGGTGGATCTGTCAGATGATGAGATGGCGAAGCTGCACGTGCGCTACATGGTCGGCGGTCGTCCATCGAAACCGCTGCGCGAGCGCCTGTTTAGCTTTGAGTTCCCGGAAGCACCGGGCGCGCTGCTGAAGTTCCTGCAGACGCTCGGCGCACACTGGAATATCTCGTTGTTCCACTATCGCAGCCACGGTACCGATTTTGGTCGCGTGCTGGTGGCCTTCGAAGCCAACGATCAAGAGCCGGATTTCGAAACCCATCTCACGGCGCTGGGCTACGAATGGCACGATGAAGCGAACAACCCGGCGTTCCGTTTCTTCCTCGCCGGGCAGTAACTACAGCAGGTTCCAGAAAGCACTGATAAGCGGCTCCCCGAGCCGCTTTTTTTGTACACACACGCCAAGCTCCAGCGGCGCGACCGACTCGACATTCTCCAGCGTCAGCACGCGATTACGCACCGGCTCCGGGCTGTTCTCCAGCACCACATCCGGCAGTAGCGCAATGCCACATCCCAGCGCCACCATCGAGACAATCGCCTCATGCCCGGAAACCGTGGCGTAAATTTGTGGATTGGGAATGCGATGGCGACGGAACCACAAATCAATGCCGCGCCGCACCGGGCCTTGTTCCGGCACGATAAACGGAATCTGCGACCAATCAGGTTGCGCCTGTGTGGCCTGGCTGCGCACCGCACACGGCAGCGCGGGCGCGATCAGCACCAGCGGAAGAATGGCGAGCGGTGTGAAGTCGATGCTGGCGGGCAGCGATTCCGGACGTCCGGCAATGGCCAAATCTGCCTCGCCAGATTGCACCATCTCAATTGCGTCGGCGGCATCGCCGGTGGTGAGTTTGATTTCCACCTGTGGATGTTCTGCACGGAAGCGGTCGAGAATCGGCGGCAAATGGCTGTAAGCGGCGGTCACCGAGCAAAAAATGCGCAGTTCGCCGCTGAGAGACGGGCCGTTCAGATCCATTACGTGGCGCAGCTGTTGATATTGCAACAAGGTTTGCTGAGCAAATTGCTTGAGGCGCTCGCCGGCTTCAGTGAGCGTCACGGTGCGGTTATCACGCAGGAACAGCGCGTGACCGACATCTTCCTCAAGGCGCTGAATCTGGCGAGAGAGCGTGGAAGGGCTGACGTGCATAGCACGCGCGGTGCGACCAAAATGACAGCTTTCGGCCAGATGAAGAAAGAGCTTCAGGTCTCGTAAATCCATGCGCGTTTCACCTCAACGTGTTGTTGCAAATTCTGCAATGTGACCTTGCTAATATATCAATTTAAGCAATAGATTTCCTGTCATATGATGGGGTCATTCGCGGCACTGAATACGGTGTCGTTACCGAACAAAAGCAAACACAACATCTAACCGGAGTACCCATGGCTAACTACTTCAACACATTGAATCTGCGCAACCAGTTAGCGCAGTTAGGCAAATGTCGTTTCATGTCACGCGATGAATTCGCGGATGGCGCTAGCTTCCTGAAAGGCAAGAAAGTCGTTATCGTTGGCTGTGGCGCTCAGGGTCTGAACCAGGGTCTGAACATGCGTGACTCCGGTCTGGATATCGCTTATGCACTGCGTGCTGAAGCGATTGCTGAGAAGCGTGCTTCTTTCCGCAAAGCGACCGATAACGGTTTCAAAGTGGGTACTTACGAAGAGCTGATCCCACAGGCGGATCTGGTGGTTAACCTGACGCCAGACAAGCAGCACTCAGCGGTAGTTAAAGCGGTACAGCCTCTGATGAAAGATGGCGCAGCGCTGGGCTACTCACACGGTTTCAACATCGTTGAATCGGGTGAAACTATCCGTAAAGATATCACCGTGGTGATGGTTGCACCTAAGTGCCCAGGTACTGAAGTGCGTGAAGAGTACAAGCGTGGTTTTGGTGTGCCAACCCTGATCGCGGTTCACCCAGAAAACGATCCAAAAGGCGAAGGCCTGGCGATTGCTAAAGCCTGGGCTGCTGCAACCGGCGGCGACCGTGCTGGTGTCCTGGAATCTTCCTTCGTTGCAGAAGTAAAATCTGACCTGATGGGCGAGCAGACTATCCTGTGCGGTATGCTGCAGGCCGGTTCACTGCTGTGCTTCGATAAGCTGGTGGCTGAAGGTCACGATGCGGCTTATACCGAAAAACTGATTCAATTCGGCTGGGAAACTATCACCGAGTCACTGAAATTCGGTGGCATCACCCTGATGATGGATCGCCTGTCTAACCCGGCGAAAATCCGTGCTTACGCACTGTCTGAGCAGCTGAAAACCATCATGGCTCCGCTGTTCCAGAAGCACATGGATGACATCATCTCTGGCGAATTCTCTTCCGGTATGATGGCTGACTGGGCGAACGACGACAAAAACCTGCTGACCTGGCGTGAAGAGACCGGTGCAACTGCATTCGAGAACGCACCACAGTTCGAAGGTAAAATCGACGAGCAAGAGTACTACGACAAAGGCGTTGTGATGGTTGCCATGGTGAAAGCGGGCGTTGAGCTGGCCTTCGAAACCATGATCGATGCAGGCATCATTGAAGAGTCTGCTTACTACGAATCACTGCACGAGCTGCCGCTGATTGCGAACACCATTGCACGTAAGCGTCTGTATGAAATGAACGTGGTTATCTCTGATACCGCAGAATACGGTAACTACCTGTTCTCCTTCGCGGCAGTTCCACTGCTGAAAGAGTTCATGACCACTCTGCAGCCGGGCGATTTGGGCAAAGCGATTGAAGGCACTCAGGTTGATAACGCGCAGCTGCGTGATGTTAACGAAGCCGTACGTCAGCACCCAATCGAAGCGGTTGGCCGTAAACTGCGTGGCTACATGACCGATATGAAACGCATCGCGGTTGCTGGCTAATCCCCGCACGACACCGTTTTCAGCACAAGAAGAACCCCGGCTTGCCGGGGTTTTTTTATGCCTGATCAGATAGGTTTCTCACACTCAGACACGACAAAACACCATTGAGCCGTAACGCATGGCGATCACGCAGTCCGGGGCCGCTTAGGGTCTGGCGTCCTCGCGCCGCTAACGCGGTGCCCTCATGTCATTCGCCCGTATCTCAATTCCGACTCAATAAAAAACCCGGCCTGAGCCGGGTTCATCATATCAATCTGCAACCATCACACCGCTTCGTACAGCGTCTGATGGCGTGTCTCTTTACAGGCAATCAACGCGATCAGCGTCAGTACCGCCATTGAAGCCAGATAGAAACCGACCGCCTGCAAACCGTAGTTGGCGTTCAGCCAGGTCGCAATATATGGCGCAACAGACGCACCCAAAATCGACGACAGGTTATAGGAGAACGAAGCGCCGGTATAACGGACTTCGGTCGGGAACAGCTCTGGCAGCAGCGCACCCATCGGCCCAAAGGTGAGGCCCATAATGCTCAGACCCAGCAACAGGAAGCCCATCACCAGAATCTGTGAGCCTGAACCCAGCAGCATCGGGAACATCAGTGCGAAGGCGATGATCAACAAAGTAATGGTGATCATGGTGCGACGACGGCCATAGCGGTCTGCCAGCAGGCCCGCAATCGGTACCATCACACCAAAGCCAATCACCGCCACCATCAGCATCCACAGGAAGCTATTACGGGAAAAGCCTAAGCCCGCTGGCGCCGGTGCAGTGCCGTAACTCATCGAGTACACGGTCATGATGTAGAACAGCGTATAGGTCGCCAGCATGATGAAGGTGCCAAGAATCGTAGCGGTCAGATGCTTGCTCAGCAGCGTACCGATCGGCATTTTGACCTGCTTGTTCTCTTTCTGCACTTTGGCAAACACCGGGCTTTCATGCAGCGAAACGCGCACATACAGGCCAATCAGTACCAGTACAGCAGAAAGGATAAACGGCACACGCCAGCCCCAGTTCATGAACTGCTCATCGGTCAGCAGCCAGGAGAGCAACAGGAAAGTACCGTTGGCGAAGAAGAAGCCAATTGGCGCGCCAAGCTGCGGGAATGAACCATAGAGCGCACGTTTTTTCGCTGGCGCATTTTCGGTTGCTAACAGAGCGGCGCCGCCCCATTCACCACCAAGACCCAGGCCCTGACCAAAGCGCGCCAGCGCCAGCAGCAGCGGAGCAGCAACGCCAATGGTTTGGTATCCAGGCAGCAGACCGATCAATACGGTAGAGACGCCCATGGTCAGCAGCGATGCCACCAGGGTGGCTTTACGGCCTACACGGTCGCCAAAGTGACCGAACAGCGCAGAACCAATCGGGCGCGCGACGAAGGCGATAGCAAACGTAGCCAGCGACTGTAGCGTTGCCACGGTGGCATCACCCTGCGGGAAGAAAATATGCGGAAAGACGATGACGGCCGCAGTGGCATAAATATAGAAATCGAAGAATTCGATCGCGGTGCCGACAAGCGATGCCACGACCACTTTGCCGCGTGAGTTTACGGGCGTGTCGTCGTGTTTTTTGTCGAGTGTTTCTGTGATGGAGGCTTGCATGACTGTTTCTTAATTGTAAATGTAGACAGAGAATCTTACGCACCTGTTTTGCGGCATTCAATGATGAAAACCCGCGCCAGAACAGGCATTTTCGGCGAAAAAGTGGATAATTTCTGAGTTGCGGCAATCGGCGGGTGATGGGAACGGGAAGTGTCACTTTTTTGGCGGGAATCTCTGCAAAAGGGCCAAATTAAAGTGACCCTTTAGCGTTTCCTGCTGGTTTTTGCTGGAATAATAGCCAGCAGGAAACATTTTTAGCTGTTGCGGCAAATGTAACAATTTTGCGATGTTAATTGCCCTGATGCGGCTGCGGCATCTCTTTATCATCCTTGTATTTTGCGGTGGCTATCCACGCGGCGCAGAACAGTGTCAGACGGGCAAAGAAGTAAAAGAACGCCATTAATCCCAGCACTGAACCAAAGGCTGCCCCAGAGGGCGAAGTGGCCAGCTTTGGCAGCGTCAGCGTCATCACAAACTTAATCACCTCGAAGCCAATCGCCGCCAGCAGCGTGCCGCGGAACAGTGCCTTCTTACGTGGCTTATGACGCGGCAGAATCCAGAAAATCCACAAAAACAACAGATAGTTGGCAAAGATGGAAATCGACAGCGCAATGATGGTCATTGCCGGGCGCAGCCACTCGATATCCTCCAATCCCAACGCGTTAACGATGGCATTCTGCGCGGCACCGGCAATGGAGGTCAGCGACAGGGTAATCACCAGCGCCAGCATCAGACCCAGCAACGACACCAAATCACGCGCGTATTTCTTCCACAGCTTCTCCTGGTCGTCCGGCTTACGCTCCCAGACATCACGCGATTGCGCGCGCACCGCCTCGCGCAAATTGCCCATCCAGTTAATGCCAGAGTAGAGCGCCAGCAGCAAACCGGTTAACCCGACCGTCGCGCGCTGCTGAATCGCGGTGTTCACGGTGTTCTTTAGCGTAGTGGCCAGCGTCGGATCGCTGATGCTGTTAACGATTTTGTTGATCAACTCGGTGAGTAAATCCTGATTCGACGCCAGCACAAAACCGACTGCCGCAAAGGAGACCATCAAAATCGGTATCAGAGATAGGAAGGAGAAGTAAGTGATCGCTGCGCCAAACTGGCTGCCGAGGCGATCGTTAAACCGATCCAGCGCGCGCATAAAATGCGCCACCGCCGGAATGGCCTGGAACCAGGCCGCAAAGCGCGACACGTTCTGGATTGAGCCATCCACGGTTTTGTTACCGGTCTTGATATCTATCAGCGGCTTCTTTTCAGCCGTGGATTCTTGGTTAGGTTTGTCTGTCATAGACGATAATCATCCTGTTCACTGCGAAATTAAAATTATAGCCCTTTATGTCACATACTCCTGCAACACCTGACTCAGCCACTCCATAAACACCCGCACGCGACGTGCTACGTTGCGGCGATGTGGGTAAAGTAACGAAATCGGCATCGGCTTGGCGGGGAAGTGATGCAGCACTTCCACTAACTGGCCTGATTCCAGCAGTGGCTGCACGCCAATCGCCGGCACCTGAATAATGCCCATCCCGGCAATGCACGCGGCACGATAGGTTTCAGTGCTGTTCACCGTCACCACGCCGCCGGTCTGAACGTAATGGCACTGCTTGCCATCAAAGTATTCAAACCCCAAAGAGGGCTGGCCCAACTGCTGGGTGTAATGCACCATCGCGTGCTGTGCAAGATCTTCGAGGCGCACCGGCATGCCGAAGCGGGAAAGGTAGTCGGGACTGGCGCAGTTAATCAAGGCATGTGATCCGATTTTTCGCGCAATCAGACCCGAATCTTTCAGCTCGCCCACGCGGATCACGCAGTCAAAACCTTCACGAATCACATCCACCTGGCGATCGCTGCTGCTAAGCTCAATTTCGATGCCGGGATAATGCTGCAGAAACTCAGGCAAACGCGGCAGGATAAATCCGGTGGCCATGGCGACCGACATATCGACGCGCAACTTGCCGCTCAGGGTGGCGGGATCGTGCTGGAACAGGCTGTCCATGTCATCGAGCATCGATAACAGATCAAGACAACGATCGTAGTAGACCAGCCCATCCTGGGTGAGATGAACACGTCGCGTGGTGCGATGCAGCAGACGCGTGCCCATTTGATTTTCCAGCGCCTGTAACTGGCGCGATACGCTGCCTTTCGGTAGTCCAAGACTTTCAGCTGCACGGGTAAAACTGCCCATTTCTGCCACCCGCACAAAAACCTGCATTGCGTGAATTTTATCCATGTTGTTCACCGATTGTTGTTGTTAGTGAAACAGTGCTGCGTATTCCTCTGCGTTTATAGATCAATTTATAGCGAATATCCTTATCCCGTGTTCAATTTTCCATCTGGAGCGAAACATGAGTCATAAAATTGCATTGATTACCGGCGGTAACCGCGGTTTGGGCAAGAATGGTGCGCTGAAACTGGCGGCCAAAGGCGTGGATATCCTTTTTACCTATCGTGGTCACGCGGAAGAAGCGCATGCCGTGGTGAAAGAGATTGAAGCATTGGGCGCACGTGCGGTGGCGTTACAGCTGGATGTCGGCGACAGCAGCACCTTCGACAGCTTCGTGGCGCAGGTGAAAGAGACACTGCAAAAAACCTGGCAACGCGACAACTTTGATTATTTAGTGAACAACGCCGGTCACGGTCACTACAAGCTGTTTGCAGAAACCACGGAAGAAGAATTTGATGCGCTGATCAATGTGCATTTCAAAGGGCCTTACTTCCTGACGCAGAAGCTGCTGCCGCTGATTATCGATGGTGGCCGCATCCTGAACATCTCCAGCGGATTAACGCGCATGACGTTGCCGGGATCAGGCACCTATGCCTCGGTGAAAGGGGCGATGGAAGTGCTGACGCGCTATCAGGCCAAAGAGCTGGGCGAGCGTCGTATTCGCGTCAATATTCTGGCGCCGGGTGCGATTGAAACTGATTTCGGCGGTGGACGCGTGCGCGATACCAAAGATCTCAACGATCACATTGCCTCGGTGACATCGCTGGGCCGCGTTGGCCAGCCAGATGATATTGGTGACGCCATCAGCGCCATCCTGAGCGAAGAAACCGGCTGGATCACCGCGCAGCGTATTGAAGCTTCAGGTGGGCAGGCGTTGTAAGAATGCACGATTAAGCACGCTGTAATAATGCGCGATAAATCGCGCCGCTACGCAACCGTGCAGATGGCCGTAGCGGCGCAATTTATTGCGCGTATTTTAGATCTCAATCGTCCCGTCAATCACGGTCACCGTCTGGCCGCCAATCCAGATGCTCTCACCACTAAAACTCACCTGAATCCGTCCTTCACGCTGAATGGCGCTGCCCTGACGTGCGCGATAATCCTCAGTTTTCCCCTGCGCCGCAAAGTAACGTGCCAGACAGGCGTTGGCGCTGCCGGTTACCGGATCTTCGGTCAGGCTGCCGTTCTCAACCAGCAGCGCGCGCACTTCGTATTGCTCGCCGCAATCCTCTGGCAGCGGGCCAAACAGCGCAGTGCCATTGACGTCGGCATGTTTTTGCAAACGTAGCAGATCCGCTGCGCTGGCCTGCACATCCAACACCGCCTGCGCGCTGTTCATCGGAATCAGCAGCCAGCGAATCCCCATATCGACAATGGTCGGCGTCTGGTGGGTGTCAAAGGCCTCGCTGTTCAATGCGCTGCTCATCAACGCGTCATCAAATGGCGTCAGCGTGACGTTGGGGGCCGCGAAGGCCAGCGCGCCATCCTCGCTAATGCGCACATCCACCAGGCCGACGCCGCACTCTTGCACAATCTTGCCCGGCGTTTTCACTTGCCAGCCCGCTTCCAGCAAGGCGTGAGCTGTGCCCAACGTCGGATGCCCGGCAAACGGCAATTCCCCTTCGGTGGTAAAAATACGCACCTGGTAATCGGCTGCGGTATCCTGTGTTGGCAGGACAAAGGTGGTTTCCGACAAATTGGTCCAGCGGGCAATAGCAGCCAGCTGGGCGTCACTTAATCCCTCTGCATCCATAATCACTGCCAGCGGATTACCTTTGAACGCTGATGAGGTAAACACATCCACCTGCTTAAACGCGACTTTCATTTTCACTCCTTGCTGGTTGAGGCACTCTGACATCCTGATTTACATCCTGCAGATTGCTAATGGCAGCCAACAGGACTATGAATAGGTTAAGAATTCTGGAATCGGAGTCCGCTATGTTAAAAGTTCTTGGTCGTACTTCTTCAATCAACGTGCGCAAAGTTCTGTGGTTGTGTTCAGAACTGGATCTTGCGTATGAGCTCGAACCCTGGGGTGAAGACCCGCAATCGCTGCACTCGGCGGAATTCATGGCGCTCAACCCTAATGCCATGGTGCCGGTGATCATCGAAGATGACTTCGTGATGTGGGAATCCAACGCCATTCTGCGCTATCTCGCCAACAGCAATGGCGGCGACTGGCTCTATCCTGAAAACCCACGAGCGCGTGCACCGGTGGATCAGTGGATGGACTGGCAAGCCACCGAACTCAATACTTCCTGGCGCTATGCGTTTATGTCACTGGTGCGCAACTCGCCCGCCCATCAGGATCCGCGTTTGCTGGCCGCCGCGATTAAAGGCTGGACGCACACCATGAATATTCTTGACCAGCATCTGCAAAAAACCGGGCGCTACGTCGCAGGACGCAATTTCTCGCTGGCAGACATTCCTGTGGGGCTTGCAGTCAATCGCTGGTTTGAAACCCCGCTGGAGCACCCTGAATTTCCCGCCGTACAACTCTATTACGAGCGTCTGACCGAGCGTGAGGGCTACACCACCTGGGGCCGCAACGGCAAACCCTGATCCTGTCCCGGTGCCAGGCCTGTGATTTCGCAGGCTAGCGCGCCGGTGCGTTTCAACGCCCACGTATAACGTTCATCAAACGGGTAACAGCAGGAGAGGCGCAGCGCGTGTTTATAACGATCGCTCAGCGTGTAGAGCGCGCCCGGTGTGACGCATATCTGCTCCTGCAATAACCGATGAAACATCTCCACGGTGTCGACTTTACCCGGCAACTCCACCCAAAACACAAAGCCTCCTTTTGGCAGCGTCGCGCGTGTCCCCTGCGGAAAATGGCGCGCCATGATGCCGCGCGCCGCATCGAGATTGGCGGCATAGCGGCGGCGCAGCGAGCGTAGATGATGATCGTAGCCGCCGCTGGCGAGAAATTCTGCGAGGGTTTCACATAGCAACCGCGATTCAGACATCGAAGAGACAGCTTTCAAACGGGCGATGGTCTGATGGAAACGACCGGCCGCGGTCCAGCCCACGCGGAAATCCGGCGCCACGGTTTTGGTAAAGCTGGTGCAGTAAATCACCCAGCCCTCGCTATCAAAGGCTTTCACCGGTGGCGAGAGTGGCCAGTCAAACTGCAGCTCGTCATACAGCCCATCTTCCAGCATTGGAACGTGGTAAGTATTCACTAACTTCGCCAGCCGCTTCTTATTCTCCAGTGGCATCACATAGCCGAGAGGATTCTGCGCCCCGGGCATGGCAATCAGTGCCTGAATGCGCTTCTCCTGTAACAACATCTCCAGCGCATCCAGCGACAGTCCTTGCTGAGGATCGGTGGGGATTTCCAGCGCTTTCAGGCCCAGTGACGCCAGCAGGGGGAACAGGAAGAAGTAAGTGGGAGATTCCAGCCCAATGCAGTCGCCAGGCTTGGTCACCGCCCGCAGCGCTAGCTGTAACGCTTCCATGCAGCCGTGGGTGAGGGTGATCTCTTGCGCAGTCAGATTGATACCGGTGTGCAGACTGCGACGTGCAATCTCCTCCCGTAAGCGCTCACTACCCGGCGGGAGCGCATAGCGCCCGACGATGTCGGGATTGTGCCGTAAAATGCCCGAGGTAATTCGGCCTAAGCGCGCTGCCGGATAAAAGGTGCCATCCTGCGGACAGGCCAAAGAGATATTGGTGTAATCGGCATTATTCTGCGCGGCAAACACCTGCTCAATCAGTTCCAGCTTCTGCGTGCTCGGGTCGTTGATTTTCGCGGGCAGCGGTTTGACCGGACGCGTCACGGCTGGCATCACGCCACGCACGTAATAGCCCGATTGCGGACGCGCTTCAATCAGGCCGCGATCTTCAAGGATTTGCCAGGCATTAAGCACCGTATTGACGCTAACCTGATGCGATTGTGCCACGCGGCGGATGGCGGGCAGCCGTTTTCCCGGCTTCAGCGTGCCCTGATGAATCGACTCGGCAAAGCTATCTGCCAGCTGCTGATACAGCGTTTGACCGGATGATAGGGGAAGGGACACAAAAGCCTCCGCGTGCGATGGGTACAATCTAAATTAACGTTAACTGTATCCATTACAATAGTGGTTTTGTGTCTCTGTTTCCATCACCCGGTACGCATTAGCATGATGTTAACTTTGGACCATCAGGAAGCGCATCATGCTCGACCCTTCATTCTTCAGCTACGTCACGGTGATGTCGATCACCCCCGGCCCGAACAACCTGCTGCTCGCCACATCGGGCGTCAATTTTGGTTTCAAGCGCACCTTGCCGATGCTGTTTGGCATTCTGGTGGGCTGTGCGATACAGATGCTGTTGGCAAGCATGGCGTTGGATGTATTACTGCACTGGATGGCATCCATTCGTTTACCACTCACGGTGGTGGGATGCAGTTACTTACTCTGGCTGTCATGGAAAATCTTTCGTGCCGCAGCGCCAGAAGCGCGTGAGCGTCCGCGCCCGATGACGCTAGTGGGCGGCATCTGTTTTCAGGCGGTGAATCCCAAAGCCTGGCTGATGGTGACTAACGTGGCGCTGATGTACGCCAACAGCAACGGCGTCATCACGGTATTGCTGGGGTTTGCTGCATTGAATCTTCCCTGCATCCTGATCTGGGCCGCGATGGGGGATCGTCTGCGCAGTCATCTGCAAGTGGCGTGGAAACGTCAGGCGTTTAACAGTTTGATGGCAATGTCGCTGGTGGCCACCACGGCCTGGATGCTGTACGACGCGGTACTGCTGAGCTAAAACCAAGCATGCAATAGAAGCAAATGGGGCGCTATCATTGGCGCCCCTGCAATTTTAGAGACCCACCAGGCTCTCTAAAGGAATGCCAAACTGCTTGTGCAGATTGCGAATCATCTCCAGAGACAAAGAGCGTTTGCCGTTTAACACTTCATAGACGCGATTACGTCGGCCTATGGCAGGCTCCAGATCTTTGGCAGTCAATCCCTGTTGTTCCATACGAAATTTAATCGCCTCAATCGGATCGGCAGCTTCAATAGGGTAGTGCTCTTTCTCCCACGCTTCGATCAGCATGCTCATCACAATCATATAATCGCTTTCTGGCGTGCCCAGCTCAGGCACATCATCAAAGAACGGAGAGATGGCCTCCAGGGCCGCTTCGTAATCAAGTTCGTTGCGAATGGGTTTTATGGTCAGTGTCATTTACGTTGCTCCACTGTGTTTGCGTCAATGGCATCGTATTCCCGGTGTGTGCCGATAAATTTTATAAAAATCAGCTTCTGCGGATAAGCGATGGCCGCAACCAGTCGATAATCATTTCCCTTAATGTTAAATACCACGCGACTGCCTTTCAAACTGCTGGCGCTGCGGTATTGATCCTTGATGTCTGCTGGATTTAACCAATTGGTCTTTTGCGCTTCATCAATCCAGGCTCTCAACGGCTGAGCTGAGTCGGGGTTCGCCGTCATGAACTCCCTGAGTGTCCGTACCGATATGATTCTCATGTCGCGCATCTTAGTCCCGCCCTGGGACTATAGCAAACTTATATCCCAATTTGGGACATTTCTCGCATTTAGCCATAAAAAAGGCCGCTTGCGCGGCCTTATCATTATTCACGGCAATCAGGATTGCCTGGTTACTTCCCCACCACGTGCGCCGTCTCGCGGGCTTCGTCGTTCGCCGCGTCTGGCGTAACGATCGGTGCGTAGTCGAGTTGCAGTACGCGGCTGGTTTCCGCCAGAATCTTCTCGGTCAGCGCTACGTCACCGTTCATCTTACGGCCCCAGGTTGGGATCACCGCGCGGATTTTGGTCTGCCACTCTGGTGAACGCATCTGCTCAGGGAAGGCTTTCGCCATCAGCTCCAGCATAATCGGCGCTGCAGTAGATGCCCCCGGCGAAGCGCCGAGCAGGGCTGAAATCGAACCATCTTCAGAGGTCACGACTTCCGTGCCTAAACGCAGTACGCCGCCCTCTTTCTCATCGTTCTTGATGATCTGCACGCGCTGGCCAGCAGTGACTAAACGCCAGTCTTCCTGTTTCGCCTGCGGCACATAAGCACGCAGCGCTTCCATTCGATCGTCATCGCTTTGCAGCACCTGATCGACCAGATATTTCACCAGGTCAAAACTCTTCAGGCCGACCTGCATCATCGGCAACAGGTTGCTGCCGTTCATCGCGCCGAACATATCCAGCAGCGAGCCCTGTTTCAGGAATTTGGTCGAGAAGGTGGCGAATGGGCCAAACAGCAGTACCTGCTTACCATCCAGCACACGCGTATCCACGTGCGGTACCGACATCGGGGGCGCGCCCACGCTGGCTTTACCGTACACTTTCGCCATGTGCTGCTGGACCACTTCTGGATTCTCGGTCACGAGGAAGGAACCGCCCACCGGGAAACCGGCGTAGCCTTTCACTTCCGGGATGCCGGATTTTTGCAGCAGTGGCAACGCCGCACCGCCCGCACCGATAAACAGCTGGCGCGTGGTCAGCAGGCGATTTTCACCGCTGGCCAGATTGTGTAGTGTCACTTGCCAGCGGCCATCGCTCAGGCGCTTGATATCACGCACTTCCTGACGCAGACGCAGGCGGAAATTGGCTTTCTTCTGTAAAGAGGCAATCAGTTGACGCGTCACTTCACCGAAGTTGACGTCGGTGCCCATTTCGGTCCAGGTGGCCGCCACTTTCTGTTTGCTGTCACGGCCATTCATCACCAGCGGGATCCACTGGGTGATCTGGTCACGATCTTCTGAATAGTTCATGCCACGGAACAGGGTGCTTTTTTGCAGCGCCTGGAAACGTTTGCGCAGGAACTCAACGTTATCGTCGCCCCAGACGAAGCTCATGTGCGGCGTACTGTGGATAAAGCTTTTTGGATTGCGCAGGTTGCCTTTCTGAACGTGGTACGCCCAGAACTGACGAGAAATCTGGAACGATTCGTTGATCGCCACCGCTTTTGCAATGTCGATGCTGCCATCCGCCTTCTGCGGCGTATAGTTCAGCTCGGCCAACGCAGCGTGACCGGTCCCGGCATTATTCCAGCCATTGGAGGATTCCACCGCGACATCGTCGAGGCGTTCCACCATCTCAATCGACCAGTCCGGCTCCAGATCCTGCAGCCATGCGCCAAGGGTGGCACTCATCACGCCTGCGCCGATCAGCAGTACGTCGACATCCTTTCGTTCCTGAAGGTTAGCGCTATCCATACCAGCGGCGGCGAGCGCCAGGTTTACCGCAGTAGTACTCATGAGGCGACATCTCCTCTCTCTGTTGACCTGAAGTTCAACAGGTTCGCAGGCGAAACAGCCACGCTTCTTTCGAGCGCGTCGCGCTATTTCTCAAAGGTTAAGACTCAGGTTTAAGTCAGGGGGCGATAACGGTTAACTGCACGTTATGCATATGCATTTGAATATAACATTCTCGTATCGGAATTAAACGTTTGTTTATTTTTTAAAGGCCGAAATGATTCAGCATAAGAATTAATCAGCTCGACCCCGCTGTCATAAGGGATTTTTATCCCTTAATCAGAGGGTTATGGTAATGCAGTTGTTGCGATATTGTGAGAGGAATGCACAGGGTAATGTTCGGAGAGTGAGCGGCATCACACTTTAAATGTATGATTAATATCAATTTGTAGTGGATTGATTTTTTATGCGGTTTTTATGTTGCGTGATATTTCGCCAGATCGTGTAAAACTAATGTTACATTTCTGTGAGTATTAATTTTTCGCCGCGTCAGACAGTGGTCAGAGGAAAAAAGCATTACGCGGCGGTGGGGATCACTGCTTAGCGAGGCGACGCCATGCAAAGCGGATGACAAAAAATTCAATCGCGCCCAGCAGCAGGAACCACAGGCAAAACACGATAGTGTAGAGCTGATTCAGGTCCTGCAAATGCAGCATCTCCTGAATCCGTCTGGATAATTCCAGGCCGAATTGCGGCGCGGGCAACAGCAGCGCGGAGAGAAAGCCCAGCAGCAGGATTCCGCCAGGGATAATCAGCGTTTCAAACGGGTTTTTCATCGCAGGTTTCCTATCAATTAGCGCGGGCATTAGCGCATAAAAGCGTGCTGGCGTGCAATCCCTGTGCCGGGTCACCCTAAGAAAATTCTTCTATTCCATCCACTTAGCGTCATAAATAGCGCAAGTTAAGAGTTATAGCCTTTGCTATACTTAAATCCATGATTTTACTGTCTTTTTTTTGGTGATTTTGCGTGCTAGACTGCGCGCACTTTTTCATTACTGAACAATAGATGCGGAAAATCGCTCGCTTGAAGGCATTTTTCGCGGCATTGATTGAAAACCCATGACATTTATCGCAACTCTGATTCTGGCCTTTGGTATGTCGATGGACGCTTTCGCCGCAGCACTGGGCAAAGGCGCGTCGCTGCATCGCCCGAACTTCAAAGAAGCGCTGCGCACCGGCCTGATCTTTGGTGTGATTGAAATGCTGACGCCGCTGATTGGCTGGGCGATTGGCCTGGCGGCCAGTCGCTACATCATGGCATGGGATCACTGGGTGGCCTTTGCCCTGTTAACCGTTCTCGGCGGCCGCATGATGATGGAAGGTTTCCGTCAGACGGCGGATGAACCCTGCGAAGCACCACAGCGTCATGGCTTTATGGTCTTAGCATTGACCGCGGTGGCCACCAGTCTTGATGCGCTGGCGGTGGGCGTCGGCCTGGCATTCCTGCAGGTGAATATTGTGCTTACCGCGCTGACCATTGGTGCTGCTACCACCATCATGGCCACGACTGGCGTGATGGTGGGTCGCTTTATCGGTCCGGTGATGGGTAAATGGGCGGAAGTGCTGGGTGGACTGGTACTGATCAGCATCGGCTGCACCATCCTTAATCAACATCTCAACCTCTTCGGCTAATTCAGGCATCTGCCAAACCCCTCATTTTGTGATCTGGCTCAAAAATAATTGCGTGAAAAACGCGCGTTAGTTATACTTTTCGCGTATTTCTTCAACAATTTTTGAGTCAGGTATCCAATGAAACGTTTTTTCCGCTACGTGTTTCGTGCATATGTTGAGACTTTCAAGCACGTCCCACCAGGCGCACTGCATTAATCGCACTTATACCCTCGATAATCGCGGTCAGGGATCGACCTGTGGTTATCAATGATTTTCTTATCTCCCCCGCTCAATATCGCCTCGAATTTTCTCTCTATCAATGGCTTAGTACCCTTAACCATCAGTTTTGGATCTGGCTATAGCCTGATGTTATACCCCGCTACCAAACAAGCATTCGTCACCTCTTAACCCGCATGGAATAGTCGATTCAGACCCTCTAACCCGTCTGAAACGAGAAACATCATGCTGATCCCTCAACCCTATTTATTGTTCCTTGGCGATGTCACCGATCCACTGGCCGCTAAAACGGCGCGCGGCATTCACGTCTGGCGCCCTGAGCAGTGCGTCGGCGAAATTAAGCTGCCGGGCTGTACTGTCAGCTTAGGTCTGGACGTACTCGATATCGCCACGGCAAAAGAACGTGGCGCGAAAACGCTGGTACTGGGCACCGCCAATGCCGGTGGTTATCTGCCGGAGCACTGGCTCGATACCGTTAAAGGTGCGATCAAAGCAGGCATGAACGTGGCGAGCGGCTTGCACCATCGCCTGGTGGATGAGCCAGAGCTGGTGGCGTTAGCCCAGGAGTTTGGCGTTGAGCTGTTTGACCTGCGCCATATGCGTCCAAAACTGAATGTTGGCAGCGGTAAAAAGCGTACAGGTAAGCGTGTACTTACTGTCGGTACGGACTGCTCAGTCGGCAAGATGTACACCTCGCTGGCGCTGGAAGCGGCAATGCGTGAACGCGGCATGAAGGCGGATTTCCGCGCCACCGGACAAACCGGCATTCTGGTTGCTGGTGAAGGCATCGCGATTGATGCGGTGATTGCCGATTTCATCGCCGGTGCTGTAGAAGCCCTGTCACCCGCCAATGATGCCGACCACTGGGATATCGTTGAAGGTCAGGGCTCGCTGTTCCATCCTTCTTATGCGGGCGTGAGCATGGGCCTGATTCACGGTGCGCAGCCGCACTGGCTGGTGATGTGCCACGAAATGGGCCGTCCGCACATGCGCCATTTACCGCATCAGCCGATGGTGAGTTTGAAAGATTGCGTGGAGGCCAACCTGCGCGCGGCCGATGTCACCAGCGATAATGTGCAACTGGCCGGTTTTGCCATCAACACCTCCAACTACAGCGAAGAAGAAGCTCGCGCCTATTGTGCGGAAGTTAGCGCTGAATTCGGCGTGCCGGCCACCGATCCGGTGCGTTTTGGTATCGCGGATATCGCCGCCCTGCTGCAGGAGCGTGGCTAAAATGCGGCGCATGCAGATTGAAGTGCTGGAGCTGCCGCTGGCGCGTCCTTTCGCTATCTCGCGTGGTACGCGCACTGCGGTTACCGTCATTCGCGTCACGCTGGAGCAGAACGGCTTTATTGGTCGTGGCGAGTGCACGCCGACACCGCGTTACGATGAAACACCAGATAGCGTCGAGGCGCAGCTGGAAGCGATGCGTAAGGATGTCGAAGCGGGCTTAAGCCGAATCGATCTGCAAAGCCGTTTATCTGCCGGTTCAGCGCGTAATGCGCTGGACTGTGCGCTGTGGCGCCTTGATGCCGCGCTGGCGAAGCAGACACTGTGGCAGCAGTGCGAACGCACTGCACCGCCTTCGGTGATCACGGCGGAGACCTTAAGCCTCGACTCCATCGAAAACATGGCAGCTGCGGCGGCTGATGCCGTATCGCGTGGTGCCATCCTGCTGAAAATCAAACTGAATCGTGAAGAGATTTTAGAGAAGGTGGCGGCCATCAGAAAGGCTGCGCCACGTGCCACCTTGATCATTGACGCCAACGAAGCCTGGTCGGGCGTCGATCTGCAAAGCCTGCTTATCGCGCTGCAAGCGTACAACATCGCCATGGTTGAACAGCCGCTGCCTGCCGGACAAGACCAGGATCTGCAACGGTTTAACCACCCGATCCCGGTGTGCGCCGATGAGAGTTGCCACACGCGTGAAGACATCGCCGAGCTGCGTAATCGCTACGAGATGATCAACATCAAGCTGGATAAGTGCGGCGGCCTGACCGAAGCCTTAGCGATGGTCGAAGAAGCGCAAAAGCTGGATATGCGTCTGATGGTCGGCTGCATGCTGGGCTCCTCACTCGCAATGGAAGCTGCGCTGCCGGTGGCGATTGCTGCAGAACACGTGGATCTCGATGGCCCCATCTGGCTGGCCGCCGATAGCTCACCCTTCCTTTCCTACGCTCAAGGCCGAATCTGGCTGTAACCGCAAGAGGCAACGATGACGGACACTTTACTTACCCCCAACGCCGCCAGCGTTGCCGGTCCCGCGCCGGTACTCGCGATACAGGATCTTAGCGTCTCGTTTCGCGGCCGCAGCGGCGAAAATCAGGCACTGAAAGGCATCAGTTTTGCCATTTATCCCGGTGAAGTCGTCGCCGTTGTCGGTGAAAGCGGCTCGGGCAAATCGGTCACTTCGCTGGCGGTGATGGGCCTGCTGGCCGCTTCAGGCCGTATCGATCGCGGCAGCATGCAGTTCCGCGATCGTCAGGGTAAAGCCCACACGCTGGAAACGCTGGATGAAACCCAACGCCGCACCTTGCGCGGGCGCGAAATGGCGATGATTTTTCAGGAGCCGATGACCTCGCTCAACCCGGTACTGCGGGTGGGCGATCAGTTGACGGAAGCACTGCGTGACCATCAGATGTGCGACAAAGCCGCTGCGGATGCGCGTGCGCGGGCCCTGCTGCGCCAGGTGCGCATCGCCGATGTCGATCGCGTGATGAAAAGCTACCCGCACTCGCTGTCAGGCGGCATGCGCCAGCGCGTGATGATTGCGCAGGCGCTGGCGTGCGATCCACAGCTGCTGATTGCCGACGAACCCACTACCGCGCTGGACGTCACCGTGCAGGCGCGCATTCTGCACATCCTGCGCGACCTGCAACGCGAGAAGCAGATGGCAGTGCTGTTTATCACCCATGACATGGGCGTGGTGGCGGAAATTGCCGACCGCGTGGTGGTGATGCTGCGCGGCGAAGTCGTGGAACAGGGTACGGTCGCGGACATCTTCAACGCGCCACAGCATCCTTATACCAAAGCGCTGCTTGCTGCTGTGCCGAAACTGGGCGACATGCGTGAACAATCCTGGCCGCAGCGTTTTCCACTGTTGGGCGCCACTCAGCCCGCCGATAGCGGTGAGCAGCGCACCGCCCGTTATGACGAAACGCCATTGCTGGATGTGCGCGGTTTAAAAGTCTATTACCCGATTCGCAGTGGCATCTTTTCAGCCCTGACCCATCAAGTGCATGCGGTGGAGCAGATCGACTTCAGCCTGTGGCCGGGTGAAACCCTGGCGATTGTGGGTGAGAGCGGCTGCGGCAAATCCACTACCGGCCGCGCGCTGATGCGCCTGATCAAGAGTCAGTCTGACAGCATTCATTTCCAGGGCAATGAAATCGCTAATCTGAAAGAGGCGGAGTTTCAACCGCTGCGCCGCGAAATCCAGATGGTATTTCAGGATCCCTACGCCTCTTTAAACCCGCGACTGACCGTGGGCTTCACCATTGCCGAGCCGCTGCTGCTGCACGGTCTGGTGAAATCGCTGGAAGAAGCCACGCCGCAGGTTGAGGCCTTGCTAAAAAGCGTTGGTCTGCTTCCTGAACATGCCACGCGTTATCCCCATGAGTTTTCCGGCGGCCAGCGTCAGCGTATCGCGATTGCCCGCGCCATGGCCTTGAAACCGAAAGTCATCATCGCCGATGAGGCCGTCTCGGCACTGGATGTCTCGATCCAGGCGCAGGTGGTGAACCTGATGATGGACCTGCAAAAGCAGACTGGTGTCGCGTGGATTTTCATCTCGCATGACATGGCGGTGGTGGAGCGTATCGCTAACCGCGTGGCGGTGATGTATCTCGGCCAGATTGTCGAGCTTGGCCCGCGTCAGTCGGTGTTCAACCAACCGCAACATCCGTATACCCAACGTCTGCTGGCCTCGGTGCCGGTGGCCGATCCACAGAACCGTCAGACCCGTACTTTCGAAGACAGCGAAATTCCTTCGCCGCTGCGCAAGTTGGGCGAAACGGTCACCAAACCCCGTTATCGCCAGGTTGCCCCGCAACACTGGGTCGCTGACGACATTGCATCGCGCTAACGCTCAATACCAGGAGATTTCATGAAAACCCTTTTTCGCCGTTCGTCACTGGCTTTTGGCTTGACCCTCGCGCTGGCCGCCGCCGCGCAGGCGCAGGATCTGCGCATTTCGATGTATGCCGATATCACCGGTCTCGACCCGCACGATACTTCGGATAACGTCAGCTATTCGGTGCAGAGCGGTATCTTTGAACGCCTGTTCCAGTTCGATGCGCAGATGAAGCTGCAACCCTGGCTGGCGACCGGTTATACCAATAACGACAACGCCACCGAATTTACCCTGACGCTGCGTAAAGGTGTCACTTTCCAGGACGGTACGCCGTTTGATGCTGAAGCGGTCAAGGCCAACCTCGATCGCCTCGCCGATCAGACCAAAGGCCTGAAGCGCAACAGCCTGTATAAGATGATTGCCAACGTCACGGTGCTGGCGCCGGATCAGGTGAAAATTGACCTCAACCAATCCTTTGGTGCTTTCATCAACACCCTGGCACACCCGTCAGCGGTGATGTGGAGCCCGGCGATCCTCAAACAGTACCCGGAAGAAGCACAGCTGCGCCTGCATCCGGTCGGCACCGGTCCGTTCAAGTTTGTTGACTGGCAGCCGGGCAAAGCCGTTTCACTGGTGAAGTACGATGGCTACTGGCAGAAAGGCTGGCCGAAGGTGGATAAAGTGACCTTCTCGCCAAGTCCGGAAGATGCCACCCGCGTTGCCGCATTGAAATCAGGACAGGTAGATGCGATCTGGCCGCTGCCGTCGGATCTGATCGCGACTGTGCAGAGTGACAGCAAATTAGCGATCCAACGCGATCCGAGCATTTATCTTTACTACATGGCGATCAACACCCAGCACAAGCCATTGGCGGATGTGCGCGTGCGTCAGGCGATCAACTACGCCATCGACCGCAATCTGTGGCTGAAAGTGGCGTTTGCTGGCATGGGTAAACCCGCTTCGTCCGCGATGCCGGAAGGGGTGCAGTTCTATCAGAAGCAGAGCGAACCGAATTATCACTACGCCCCGGATGAAGCCAAAGCCTTGTTGAAAGCTGCCGGCTATCCGAACGGTCTGGATTTGAAACTGTGGACCACCAACACCACCGCCAGCGTGCGCGCGGCGCAAGTGCTGAAAGCCCAGCTGGCAACGGTGGGCATTCGCGCCACGGTGACGCCAATGGATTCCGGTACGCGCAACGCCAAACTGTGGGGCGTTAAGGATCCTAAAGCAGCCGAATTCGACCTCTATTACGGCGGCTGGTCAACTTCGACCGGTGATGCGGACTGGGCGCTGCGCCCGCTGTATGCCACCGAATCCTGGGTACCGACCTCGTATAACGTTTCGTACTTCAGCAATCCGGATGTGGATAAAGCCATTGCTGGTGGGTTAGCCACCGCCGATCCGGCTAAGCGCGGTGAAGCCTATGCGGAAGCCCAGAAAATGCTGTGGAAAGATGCGCCCGTCGCCTTCCTCGGCACGCCAGATAACCTGGTGGGCAAGCGCAGCAACCTGACCGGCGTATCGATGCTGGCAGATGGCAACTTCCTCTACACCCAGGCGGCATTTAAGTAAGGCAGGGCGTTAATCCCTCACCCTAACCCTCTCCTGCAAACGGGAGAGGGCGTCCCCAATTTAAAGGAAGCGCATGTTCGCATACATCATTCGTCGGCTGCTGGAGATGATCCCTGTCCTGCTGGTGGTCTCGCTGCTGGTGTTCGGTTTTATTAAGCTGCTACCCGGCGATCCGGCGCGCATTTACGCCGGTCCAGACGCGCCGATTGAAGCGGTCGAAGCCGCGCGCCAGCATCTTGGACTTAACGATCCGCTGCCGCAGCAATACGTTAACTGGATCGGTGGGCTGCTGCGTGGCGATCTCGGCGTCACTTACCGCACGCAACAGCCGGTGCTGCAAGTGATCAAACAAGGCTTTATGCCAACCCTGTGGCTGGCGCTGGCGGGCTTTGCCTGGTCGGTAATCCTCGGCCTGTTTCTCGGTGTGCTGGCCGCACTGAAGCGCGGTAAATGGCAGGACTGGACATTGATGAGCGTCGCCGTCGGCGGCATCTCAATGCCCACTTTTTGGTTGGGTCTGTTGCTGATCCAGTTCGTTGCCATGCCCTTTGGCCTGTTCTCGGTGAGCGGGTTCAACAAGGCCAGCGACATTATCCTGCCTGCTATCACTTTGGGTTCCTCGGTGGCCGCCGTGATGGCGCGCTTCACTCGTTCCGCCTTCCTCGAAGTGGCGCAGGAAGATTATGTGCGCACTGCCAAAGCCAAAGGGCTGCGCAATCGGCTGGTGACGTGGAAGCACGTGATGCGCAACGCCTTGATCCCGGTGATCACCATGCTCGGCTTGCAGTTCGGTTTTCTGCTCGGCGGATCGATCGTGGTGGAGAGCGTCTTCAACTGGCCCGGTTTGGGCTGGCTGTTGATCGAGTCGATCAAAGCACAAGATCAGCCGGTGATTCAGGCGCTGGTGATGCTGTTCGTGTTTGAATTTATTGTGATTAACCTGCTGGTGGATCTGCTGTATGCCGTGGTCAATCCAGCCATTCGCCTGCGACAGGAGTCGTGATGAGTACAGAATCTCTCTCTGCCGCAACACCACAAACCATCCGCTCGCCGTGGCGCGATTTCCTGCACGCCTTCGTGCGCAATCCGCTGGCGCTGGTCTCCGGCGGTTTTGTATTGCTGCTGGTGATTGTGGCGATCTTCGCGCCCTGGCTGGCACCGTGGGATCCGATGGCACCGGACTGGATGGCCTTATCATCACCCCCTTCAGCGGCACACTGGATGGGTACTGATGATCTGGGACGCGACCTGTTGAGCCGCATCATCTACGGTGCACGCATCTCGCTTTACATCGGCGTGCTGTCGGTGACGCTGGGCATGGTGGTAGGCGTGCTGCTCGGCTTGCTGGCGGGCTATTACGGTCGCTGGATCGATATGCTGATCATGCGCGGTTCCGACGTGCTGTTTGCCTTTCCCGGTATGCTGCTGGCGATTGCAGTGGTGGCGATTCTCGGTCCGGGACTGAATAACGTGATTATCGCCGTGGCGGTGTTCAGCGTGCCGGTCTTTGCCCGCATCGTGCGAGCCTCGACGCTGTCGCTCAAACAGGCTGCGTATGTCGAAGCGGTGCGCTGCGCCGGTGCGCCCGATCGCGTGATCCTGTTGCGCCACATTCTGCCCGGCACGCTCTCCAATGTGATTGTCTATTTCACCATGCGTATCGGCACCAGTATCCTAACGGCAGCGGGCCTCAGCTTTATTGGCCTGGGCCCGGAACCGGATGTGCCGGAGTGGGGAAATATCCTGGCGATGAGCCGCAGCATGATGATGGGCGGTTTATGGCACGTCAGCGTGTTCCCCGGCCTGGCAATTTTCATTACTGTGCTGGCGTTTAACCTGCTGGGTGATGCGCTGCGCGATACGCTCGATCCCAAACTGAAGAGCTAAACATGGATTTTCAACAACTGCAGCGTGATCTACTGCTGCAACGCTGGCGCACTGAACGCCAGCTCGGGCAACCACGCAGTGCTTGCGGCGCCACCAACCGCATCAGCGATGTGCCCGGCGTGCGCGTCGGCCATCACACGCTGGCAGACGGTGAGAGACAAACCGGTGTGACGGCGATTGTGCCGCCGGGCGATAACCTGTTTCTCAAGCCGTTACCCTGCGGCGCGGCGGTCTTTAATGGCTTTGCCAAGCCCGTCGGGTTGGTGCAAATCGAAGAGTTGGGCGTGCTGCAAACGCCGATCTTGCTCAGCAACACGCTGGCAGTCGGCACGCTGTTTACCACACTGGTGCGTGACGCCATCAGCCGTAACCCGGAGTTGGGTCGCAGTTTGCCTACCGTCAATCCGCTGGCGTTGGAGTGCAACGACGGCTGGCTGAATGACATTCAGGCGCTGGCCGTTACCGAAGCCATGGCGCAGGATGCGCTCGATTCGGCGCAGGCCGATTTCGCCCGTGGCAGCGTCGGTGCCGGACGTGGCATGAGCTGCTTCAGCTTGAAAGGCGGGATTGGCAGCGCATCGCGCTTAATTCCGTCACTGAGTGCCACGTTGGGCGTGCTGGTGCTGGCTAACTTTGGGGCACTGAATGCGTTCACGCTGGATGGTGTGCGCATGGGTGACATGATTGGGCCGCTGCTGCCAGAATTGGCACCGCAGCGCGATGCCGGCTCCATCATCATCATTATGGCCACCGATGCGCCGCTGGATGCGCGCCAGCTTAAGCGTATCGCTAAACGCGCCGGTGCCGGATTAGGCCGTTTAGGCAGTTATTGGGGACATGGTTCAGGCGATATTGCCGTGGCCTTCTCCACGCAAACGCAGCCAAACCCGCCGGACGATGCGGCACTGGAACCGCTGCTTGCCGCCGCCGCTGATGCCACTGAACATGCGGTGCTGGATGCGCTATTAAGCGCTGAAGCGGTCACTGGTTTTCGCGGCCATCATCGTCCGTCACTGACGCAGGTGCTGGATGAATTGGCCAAACCGTAGGGCCGCCATCGGCTTTACTGTTAATGACAGGATTGCCACTTATGGCACCTCTTTTAGCAGCGCCTGTGTTCAGCTTGAATGCCGCCTCTGAGGTTAAGTTAACCGTAATGTCGCCATTTTTGGCGCCTCTTACAGCAGCGCCTGTGGTCAGCCTGAAAGCGGCCGTTGACGCACTGTTCCCCGTAGGGTCGCCATTTATGGCGACCATGTTCCAACCCGCACGGAATTTGCCTGACTTATGAAAATATTCATCTCTGCTGACATTGAAGGTATCGCGGGCGTGATGCGTCCGGAACAGTGCTCACCCGGCCATGCGGAACACCAGCTGGCACGCGGGCTGATGGAACAGGAAGTGAATGCCGCCATCGACGGTGCTTTCGCTGGCGGAGCCACCGAAGTGGTGGTGGCCGACAGCCATGCGCAAATGACCAACCTGCGCGCGGAAAACATCGATCCGCGTGCGCGCATGGTACAAGGCAAGCCGCGTGGCTTGTCGATGGTGGAAGGCATTGAGCAGCAGCGCTTCGATGGCCTGTTCTTTATCGGCTATCACAGCGCGGCGGGCGAACCCGGCGTGCTGGCGCACACCATTAACGGCCGTGCTTTTTGGCGCATCCATATCAACGGCAAAGTGATGGGCGAAAGCGACATCTACGCTGCCGCCGCCGCCGAACAGGGCACACCGCTGTGGCTGGTGAGCGGGGACGATCAACTGCAAGGCTGGATGGCCGAACACTATCCGTCAGTGGATTACGTCTGTGTGAAACGCGCGATTTCCCACACCTGCGCGGAGTCCATTAGCCCGCAAGCCGCACAAAACGCCATTCGTGCCGCCGCTACTGCGGCGGTACAGCGTGCGCGCCAGGTCAGTACCACGCGTTTGACCGCACCTTATGAGATGCAGTTACAAGCCAGCAAACCGGTGCTCGCGGATTTGTTCAGCCTGATTCCCGGCGTGACGCGCATTGATGCTGTGACCGTAGGCTATCGTGCCGATCAAATGGGAACCTTGATCAGCCTGCTAAGTGCATTCTCCTATCTGGCGAGTACGCAGTCGTAATGTTGGTGCGCACCCTACAGATGCGCGTAGGGTTGCCAGGACTGCGTACCTGACGGATGTTTGCAGGGTTGCCATGGATGGCAATCAATAGATCAGCAATCACGTATCAACGCTTAGGCACATTATTGGCAGGTCGTACCGCATTTCCTGCTGGCTTTTGGTAACCTGCGCGCAATTTATATATAACAACGAGGCAGTCATGCAGCTCTGCAGTTTTTATCTTATTGACCAGGAAAGAAAAAGTTACGGAATCGTGCGGGAAGAGGGCGTGATTGACGTCGGTTCACGCCTCGGCGCGGCATGCCCGGATCTGAAATCTTTGTTACAACGCGGCGCGCTCAGTGACCTGGAAGCCTTTAGCTCACTGCCGGCTGATCACCCGTTCAGCGCAATTCGCTTTCTTCCGGTAGTGGAAAATCCTGGAAAAGTGTTCTGTGTCGGCATGAACTACGCGGACAAGCGTAAAGAGTTTGCCGAGACTATCGAAGCGCCGACGCTGTTCGTCCGTTTCGCGGATTCCCTGGCGGGGCATGAGCAGCCGCTGTTGAAACCGGCCACCACCCAGGAATTTGATTACGAAGGCGAACTGGCGGTGATCATCGGTAAGCCTGCCTATCAGGTTAAAGCGGCCGATGCGCTGCAACACGTTGCCGGTTACAGCTGCTTTATGGATGCCACCGTACGTGACATGCAGTTCACCTGGTTTACCGCCGGAAAAAACTGGCAGCAGACTGGCGGTTTTGGTCCGTGGATGACCACCTCAGATGAGATCCCCGATCCGCAGCAGTTGGCGATCAAAACCTGGCTGAATCAGCGTGAAGTGCAGAACGACACCACCGCCAGCATGGTGCATCCGGTGGCGAAAATCATCGAATACATTTCGGCATTCAGCCCGCTGTCAGCAGGCGATGTGATCATCACCGGTTCACCAGGCGGCGTCGGTAAAAAACGCACGCCACCGCTGTTTATGTTCCCCGGCGATGTGATTGAAGTCGAGATCGAAAAAATTGGTCGTCTGCGCCACACAGTGGTTTAAAGAAAAAAGGCTGCCATTTATAAAAATGGCAGCTTTGACTGATGTGTGTTGAATTGACCAGACGACGACCGCTTAGCGCGTAAATCTCACCACGCGGCTGCGATTCAACAGCAGCCGCACTTTGTCACCTTCACGCGCGATCACAAAACGTTTCTCCCAGGGGCCATCCTGCGCGGTGGCGAGCACGCGATCGCCGCCCAGCGATTGCAAACTGGCATGAATCGCTGCCGGACCGATGCCCATAATCAGGCGATCGCCCTCAATCACCATTTCACTGCGCCAGGTATGTGCAAACCAGCGGCCTTGCAGATGCTCAAGGCTGGCGCTGTCCGCCTCTACCGACACAAAACGGCGCGGCGCATGACCAATCTCACCGACAATCGCTTTACCATCATGGCGTAGCTTGATCGGGAAAGTGCTGGAAAGCGACACCGCATCTCCGTGCGGATCGGCGCGCCACAGCGTTTCACCGGCACCCAGCCAGGTCGCGGTCACACCCTGAATCTCCAGCCAGTCGGCGGCGTTTTCTGCCACGTATAAGCCCGGCGTCAAATCATGCCCTTTCTCCGGCAGCGAGCGATCCAGCAGCGCCGCCATCACCCGCAGTGCACTTTCTGAGGTCGCCACATCTTCACGGTTGGCAACAATCGCTACGCCCAGCTTCAGCTCCGGATGCAGCAGGAAATAGCTTTTATAACCCGCATGCGAACCGCCGTGACCGAACAGCGTCTGGCTGCCCAGCGTGGAACTGGTGATACCCAGCCCGTAGCCGCTGGTGCGGCCGTCATTGAGATGGCGTGGCGCGCTCAGACGTTGCAGCACGGCCGCGCCGGGTCCGCTGTCCGCCAGCAGACTTTGCAGCCAGCGCGTCAGATGATTGATGCTGCCGGTCACACTGCCCGAGGCGGAAAGGTGTAATCCAGCGCTGGAGAGCTGCCACTGCGCGCCGTTTTGCCAGTAACCCGGCACCAGTCCAGGCACGATATCGAACCAGGTTTCCGGCGCGATCAAACTGATATCCAGCGGCTCACAGATATATTGCTGCAGCAGATCGTTGAACAGCACACCTTTGGCTTTCAGCGCCTCTTCCACCAGGCGGTAGCCGGTGTTGGTGTATGAAATCTCGCTGCCGGGCGGATAGCTGAGATCGCCTTCCTGTGCGACAAAATCCAGCAGATCAGCAGCGCTGGTGGCGTTGTACACCGACAAGCCGAGCAGCGACAGGGTTTCACGCACGTCGGGCAAGCCGCTGCTCATGTCCAGCGCCTGGCCGACGGTGATCTGGCCGTTGGCGCCTTTAAGCTGCGGCAGATGCTGCACCAGCTTATCGTTGAGTTGCAGGTAGCGACGGCCAGGCCCGGTGACTAGCGCGGCAAACAGATGCTTAGTAATCGAGGCAAAACGCACCACGCTGTTGGCGCCGAAGGGGGTCTGTTGCGCCAGATCGGCCAGACCGGCGCAGTGTGTCGAGTGAATATGATGGGCATCAAACAGGACTATCGCACCACCCGGTGCGCCGGGCTGCTGCCAGCCTTGTGTTATCTGCTGCGCCACCTCGGCGGCCTGTTGCCAGTTCGCGGTCATACTGGTTCCTCCAGCGTCATGCTGAGATCGAAAAGTGGTGCGATATCAGCAGACTGTTGCCCGTTCGCGGTCATGCCGGTTCCTCCAGCGTCATGCTGAGATCAAACAGTTGAGCGGTATGCGGATGCTGGATGCGGCGCGCGCGTAAATCCTCCGCGCTCAGCTGCTCCACCATCTCACCGTGCTGCATCACCCCAATGCGCTGGCACAGATGCGTCACCACCGCGAGGTTATGCGTCACCATAATGTAGGTGAGTTTGCGCTCAGTGCGTAGATCGCTGAGTAAATTCAGGATTTCCGCCTGCACCGACACATCCAGCGCCGACGTGGGCTCATCCAGCAGCAGCACTTCTGGCTCGGCAATCAACGCGCGGGCAATCGCCACGCGCTGACGCTGACCACCGGAAAGCTGATGCGGATAACGGAAACGCACAGCGGCCGGTAAGCCGACCTCGCTCAGCGCCTGGCTGATGCGCTGTTCCGCGCGATCGAGCTGATGCACCAGCAACGGCTCATGCAGGATGCGGTCGATGGTTTGGCGCGGATGCAGCGAACCAAACGGATCCTGAAACACCATCTGCACCTGGCGATAGAACGCGCGGCTGCGTTTAGCGCCTAGTTCCATGCCGCCAAATTTCATGCTGCCTTGCCAATCGGCATTGAGTCCGGCGAGGGCGCGCAGAATGGTGGATTTGCCCGAACCACTTTCGCCGACCATGCCAAAGCTTTCGCCGTTGGCGACTGCGAAGCTGACGCCTTTCACTACCTGATGCGCACCAAAGGCGATGCGCAGGTCATCAATTTCAATCATGAAGCTGCCTGTAAATTCTGTGCGTTCGTTGAACGGTACGCATCCATACGCATCCTGCGGGCGTAAAGCGGGCATGGGGGTATAACCGTGTTGATGGGCATTGCGCTATTCCCGCCACGCCGCATCGCGCTGTAATACCGGTAAGCGCTCGCGCGGATGTTTTAACGACGGCAAACAGGCCAGTAAGCCGCGCGTATACGGATGCTGCGCCTGCTGTAACTGCCCGGCGTCCAGTAATTCGACAATGCGCCCGGCGTACATCACCGCCACGCGATCGCAAAAGTGTGACACCAAAGGCAGATCGTGGCTGATCAGGATCAACCCCATACCGCGCGCGGAAACCAGATCGTCAATCAGCTTGAGGATCTCTGCCTGTACCGTGGCATCCAGCGCGCTGGTGGGCTCATCGGCGATCAGCAGTTCCGGATCCGGTGCCAGCATCATGGCAATCATCACGCGCTGGCCCATCCCGCCGGAAACTTCATGCGGATAGCGTTTAGCCACGGCGGCAGCATCACGAATTTTCACCTGCTCCAGCAGATCAATCGCCGCCAGCATTGCCGCTTTACGGCTGCCGCCTTTGTGCTCACGCCAGGCTTCGGCAATCTGCTGCCCAATGGTCATGACCGGATTGAGCGAATATTTCGGGTCCTGCAGGATGAAGCCCACGCGTTTGCCGCGAATCTGACGCAGCACTTTTTCACTGGCGCCGCGCAGATCGATACCGTCAAAACGCAATACGTCGGCGGTCACCTCCGCATTGCCCGGCAGTAGCTGCATCAAACAGCGTGCGGTCAGCGACTTACCCGATCCGCTCTCGCCAACAATGGCAAACTTCTCGCGGCCCACGCTAAAACTGACGCCGCGTACCGCTTCAAAGGTTTCCGTGCGACTGCGAAAGGCAATGCGCAGGTTTTCAATTTCCACCAGCATTTAGCGCTCCTTAGGATCCAGCACGTCGCGCAGACCGTCGCCGAGAAAGTTAAATGCCAGCGAGGTCAGGAAAATGGCGATACACGGCATCAGCGGCACCCACCATTCGCTGAACAGGAAGCGGCGCGCGGTGGCAATCATGGTGCCCCATTCAGGCGACGGCGGTTGCGCGCCCATCCCCAGGAAGCCAAGGCTGGCGGCGGTGATGATGATCGAACTCATATCCAGCGTGACGCGCACAATCAGGCTCGGCACGCACAGCGGCATGATATGGCGCAGGATAATACGTAATGGCGATGCGCCAGTCAGTCGGCTGGCGGCGATAAAATCGCTGTGGCGGAACTGCATGGTTTCGGCACGCGCCAGACGCGCATACGGCGGCCAGGCGGTTAAGGCAATCGCCAGAATCGCGCTCTCCACGCCGGGTTTCAGCGCGGCCACAAACGCCAGCGCCAGAATCAAACGCGGGAAGGCGAGGAAGATGTCGGTGATACGCATCAGCGTCTTATCCACAATGCCACCGGCATAGCCCGCGATACAGCCAATCAGCAGGCCGAGCGGGGCGGTGAGCAGCACCACGGCGATCACCATGCCAAGCGTGGTGCGTCCGCCATAGATAATGCGCGTCCAGACATCGCGGCCGAGTTCATCAGTGCCGAGCCAGTGTGCGACAGAAGGAGCCGCCAGACGGTTTTCCAGATGCTGTGTGCCAGGGGCAAACGGCGTCAGCCACGGGGCAAACAGCGCCAGTAATAGCATGACGGCGATGACCGCTAATCCTGCCATCGCCAGCGGGTTGCTGCGCAGGCTGAGCCACAAGCGATAGCGTCGGCCCCACACCGCCTGACGGCGATTGGCTGGCGTATCGTCCAGCAGCCAGTCACGAGAGAAGAAGATCATTTTACGCGTGGGTCCCAAAGTCGATAAAGAAGGTCAGCCAGCAGATTGAGCAGCACGTATACGGTGCCGACCAGCAGCGTGGCACCCACTACCGGGTTCATGTCGGCGTTCATCAGCGAGGTGGTGAGATACTGGCCGAGGCCGGGCCATGAGAAGACGTTTTCGGTGACCACCGCGCCCTCCAGCAATCCGGCGTAGGTCAGCGCCAGCACCGTCACCAGCTGCACCGCCACGGTCGGAAAGGCATGCCGCCAGATCACCCGGCGCGATGACAGCCCTTTCGCACGCGCAGTGATCACAAATTCACCGCTCAAGGCATTGAGCATAAAGGTGCGCGTCATACGTGTGATGTAGGCCATGCTGAAGTAGGCAAGGATCAAGACCGGCTGCGCCATGTGTGCCAGCGCATCCCAGAAGGCATCCGTTTCACCGGCGAGCAATGAGTCAATGGTGAGAAAGCCGGTGACCTGCGGCACCATATCCTGCCAGATGATGTCCTGCCGCCCTGGGCCGGGCGCAATGCCGAGCGCGGCGTAGAACACCAGCAGGCTCAGCAGCGCCAGCACAAACACCGGTAGTGAGTGTCCAGCGAGGCACACCACGCGAATGGTCTGATCGACCCAGGTGCTTTGGCGCACGGCGGCCCAGACACCCAGCGGAATACCGACCAGCGCGGCGATAATAATCGCGGCAGTCGCCAGTTCCATGGTCGCCGGGAAGAAGCGCGCAATATCGGTGGTCACCGGGTTTGAGGTGAGAACCGATTTCCCGAGATCGCCGTGCAGCAGTTGATTGAGGTAGTGGCCGAACTGAATGTAGAGGGGCTGATCCAGCCCCATTTCCAGGCGCACGCGATCCACCACGGACTGCGGTGCGTTATCGCCCACCGCCGCCAGCACCGGATCGGTAGGCATCACCCGGCCGATAAAGAAGGTCAGTACAGAAAGACCAAACAGCGTCAGCACCAGGCTTCCCAGGGTGCTGACGATTTTTTTCAGTAAAGGCATCAGGCTTTTTTCACCTGATCGTATGGCCACTGCTCCAGTACCGTCATGTGCACATCTGAGATGTTTTTGCCGCACGCGACATTTTTGGTCTTCTGCATCATGTAGATGAACGGACTTTTCTCGCGGCCCAACTGCTGAATCTGCTGATAGAGGGCAATACGCTTCGCCGGATCCGGCTCGTGCAGTGCCTGCTCAGTCAGTTTGTTGAACTCTTCATCTGACCAGCTGCAGCGCCATGCCAGCGTGCGGCTGCGGGCATTTTCGCTGTTGTCGGTATTCACGCAGAAGGCTTCGGTGTTGGAGTTTGGATCGAAATAGTCCGCGCCCCACACGGTCAGCGCCAGCTGATGCTGACGCGCACGCATCTTGGTCAACACCTGACGGTTTTCGGCGGCAATCAATGACACTTTGATGCCAATCGCGCCCAACTGGGTCTGGATCGCCTGAGCGATATCGGGATACGGCTGCATTGAGTAGTGGTCGAGGGTGATCTCAAATCCATCGGGATAACCCGCTTCCGCCAGCAGCGATTTGGCTTTTGCCACGTCTTTGTGGAACGGCGTGTCGTCCAGCGCCGCCGGGAAGCCGCTCGGCAGGAAGCTTTGATGGGTAATAAAGCTCATCGACAGGATGTTTTTCTGGATGCTGTCGTAATCCAGCGCCCACTTCAGGGCTTGCCACACCTGCGGCTTTTTCAGGTATTCATTATTGGTGTTGCAGGACATCAGCATGATGGCTGACAGCGACTGATTCACCAGCGACACGTTGCTGTCGTTTTTCACCTGTAGTAGCTGCTCGGTGGTGAGATCGTAGGCGGCATCCACGTCGCCTTTCTTCACCATCAGCGCCTGAGCGGCCGGGTCGGTGATGTGCTTCAGGATCACGCGCTTAATCTTGCTCTTATCGGCATACAGCGGGCTCAGTTCCAGGATCACCGTTTCACTGGCTTTCCAGGTGCGCAGAGTGAAGGCACCCGAACCGGCGCTGTGCTGTTTCAGCCATGCATTACCGAAATCGTTGTTCTGCTGATTGGCTTCACAGGCCTTCTTCGACACGATGCTGCCAACGGTGGCGGAGAGGCAATACAGCAGGAAGGTTTCCGCTGCTGGCGCGCCGAGTTTCATCTCCACGGTATGCGCATCTTTCGCCGTGACCATCTGCGTCACATTGTCTTTAGTGAAGCCGAACTGGTTGATGATAAAGGCCGGGCTTTTATCCAGCTTGACGATACGTTCAATCGAATAGGCGACATCTTCTGCGGTAAGCGCTGTGCCATCGGCGAATTTCGCTGCCGGGTCGAGGTGGAAGGTATAGGTGCTGTTATCGCTGCTGACATCCCAGCTTTTTGCTAGCTGGCCGATCACCTTGTCGGCTTTCTGCGGGTCCGGCGTGACCAGGCGCTGGTACATATTGCCGCAGATCTGGCCGCCGGTGGCTTCAAAGCTTTCATGGGGATCGAGGCTGGTGATGTTGTCCAGCTGCATCGCCATCACGAACATACTTGGTGGCGTATCAGCGAAGGCGGTGTTGAGACTCAGATAGGAAAAAGCAGGGACGGCGGCGCATCCTGCGAGAAAACGTCTTCTGGTTACCATGACAACTCCAAGTTATTGATTATTAAAATTAAATTTAGTTATTTTGCTGTTTTTTGTCTTGACTTTCCCGCTGTGCGAGAGGATTAATAATGGGATTAAGTCATTTGTTTCATGCGTGAAGCCTTGCCTCTTTTTGGTGCAATTTGCCCCGCCAGCAGGCAGAACTTGCGCTTTCTCCCGAACATGGAATCGATACAACATGTCTGACATCTTCAATATTCCGGTCTTTGACGGTCACAACGATGTGCTCAATAAACTCTGGCAACACCATCAACCCAACGCGGTGCAGGCCTTCCTGCAGGGCACTGGACGCGGTCAGATGGACCTGCCGCGTATCCGTCAAGGAAATATGGTAGGTGGGATATTTGCCACCTGGGTGCCGTCTCACCCTCTGATTGCAAGAAGTGCGCCAGACCTCGCAAATTTTCCTCAGGAAATTATTGGCGCTGCGCGTGATGCCACTTTTTCGATGCTGGCGCTGCTGTTGCGGATTGAGCAGGCCTCTGAGGGGCAAGTGAAAATTTGTCGCAGCGTGCGCGATATTCGTGACTGCATGGCCAGGGGCGTGCTGGCGGTGGTGATGCATGTGGAAGGGGCGGAAGCGCTGGATACCAACGGCGAGCTACTGGATATCCTGTATGCCAGCGGTCTTCGTACGCTGGGGCCACTGTGGAGTCGCCCGAATCAATTTGGTGAGGGCGTGCCGTTCCTGTATCCGTCATCGCCGGATGTCGGCAACGGCTTAACCGCAGCGGGTAAACAGCTGGTGCGTGACTGTAATCAGCGCCGCATCATGGTTGACCTGTCGCACATGGATGAGAAGGGCTTCTGGCACACGGCGGAGATAAGCAATGCGCCGCTGGTGGCGAGCCATTCCAATGCACATGTCATCAGTGCGCAGTCGCGCAACCTTACCGATCGCCAGCTGGCGGCGATCAAGGAAACCCACGGCTTTGTCGGCGTGAATTTCGCCGTGCCGTTCCTGCGTGAAGATGGCGATCGACATGCGCCCACCACCGTGGATGCCATCGTGCAGCACGTGGAATACCTGCTGGAGAAAGTGGGGGAAGATGGCGTCGGTTTCGGCTCCGATCTGGATGGTGCCACCATGCCAGGCGACATGAAAGACGTGGCCGGTTTCCCGCTGGTGGTCAACGCGCTGGCGGCGCGTGGTTATTCGCGCGAACTGCTGGAAAAAATTTGCCACGGCAACTGGCTGCGCGTGCTTGAAGCGACCTGGGGCGAGTAATTATGCGATTGCGACACATTGAAGTCTTTCAGGCGATAGTGCAGACCGGCAGCATCAGTGCGGCGGCGCGATTGCTCAATGTGTCGCAGCCGAATGTCAGCCGCGTCTTAACGCACGCCGAGCAGCAGTTGGGTTTTGCCCTATTTGAACGGCGGGCACAAGGGATGGTGGTCACGGCCGAAGGACGCCGCTTGCTGCCGGAAGTGGAAGATCTCTACCAGCGTTTACACTCCATCACCCAACTTACCGAGCAGTTGCGGCGCGGCGAGGGGCAAACGGTGCGTGTGGGAGCTGCACACGCTTTTGGTCAGATGGTATTAGCGCCCGCACTGGTCAACTGGCGACAGCAGGCTGCGTCGGTGAGTGTGGAGCTGGTGACCGAGCACTTCAGCACGCTGTGCCAGATGATCATGGATAACCAGCTCGATTTCGCGCTGGTGTTTGGTCAGCAGGTCGATGCCGATCTGCTGGCGGAACCGCTGTTTCAATCGTCGATGGTGGCGCTACTGCCGCAGCATCACACTCATAACGAACCCGCCACGCTGGAGTGGTTGTGTGCCAACAACCTGTTGATGATGCAGAACCAAGACCCACTTGGGCGCGTGCTGCACCGTGCGTTGCGTGACAAAGGGCTGGACCCGGCGGTGTCGTTGTCGATCAAAACCTATTCGGTGATTGCTGATATGGTGCTGGCAGGTGGCGGTGTGGGCGTGGTGGATCTGTTTACCGCCTGCCGCTATGCCGACCAGCTAAAACTGCTGCCGGTGGCCCAACCGCTGCCGTTTGAAGTGATGCTGATCAGCCGCCGCGATCAGCCGCAATCGCAGTCAACGTTGCAGCTGAAGCAGGTGATCCGTAATAAGCTGTGGGAGATCGCGCGGCAGTGTGAAACGCGGTTTTTTACGCTTTAACGACTTGCGCAATACATTACGCCGCTACCAAAAACATGCGCTCTGCCGTAGCGGCGCGATTTATCGCGCTACAAAGATATGCACCCTGCCGTAGCAGCGCGATTTATCGCGCTATTGACTGCTTACACCCCATCCGTAATCGGTTTACGCACCAGCAGCAGATAAGCCAGCGCACCCACCACGGTGACGCCTGCACAAATCATCAGCGCCAGGCTAAACGACTTGGTGGTATCCAGCACCCAACCGGTGATCACCGGCGCAAACGAGGCAAACACAAAGCTGGCGAAGTTCTGGATGCTGCCCACCGATGCCGTCATACGTGCGGTAACGTTAGCGTGAATCAAGCCCCAGCAAGATGTCCCGGCAAAGTGAATGCAGAACAGCGCCATGCCAATCAGCGTCACTGCACTGGCGGTGTCTGTTGCACGGGTGACGAAAGTGGTGAAGGCTGCAGACAGCAGCATGCCGCTGACAATCGATACCTTACGCACTTTCACTGCATCCATTCCACGACGCACCAAGGCATCTACCACATAGCCGTTCAGCAACATGCCCGCGGCGCCAAACAGGAATGGAATCGCCGCCAGCAACCCGGTGCTTTTCAGATCCAGATGATAGGTCGATTGCAGATAACCCGGCAGCCAGGCAATGTAGAGCCACGCGGTGTAGTTGATGCCGCTGAAGCCAATCATCATGCCCCACATGGTGCGCTGCTTGAACAAACCGCGCCACTCGGCAAAGCTCAGCGGCTCTTTGCGTGATGCCACGCTGCCCGCTTGCAGATAGTGAATCTCTTCACCGCTCAATTTGCTGTTGTCGCGGTTGCGGTACATCACATACCAGCCAATGGCGAGGAACATACCCAGCACACCGATGGTCACGAACATGCCGCGCCAGCCCATCACCAACATCATGGCGGCCAAAATCGGTGGCGCAATGGATAAACCAATCATCGATGCCGCATTAAACATGCCCATCGGCATGCCGCGATCTTTGATGTTGAACCAGTCGTTGATCACCTTAACGCCGCACGGGTTCATCGGCGCTTCACCGATGCCCAATCCGATGCGCACCAGCACAAACTGGGTGAAGTTATGCACCAGACCGGCAGCGGCCTGGAACAGTGACCAGACAAACATGCCGAGCGCTAGCATGATGCGCGGCCCTTTGCGATCCAGCAGCGCGCCGCAAGGCAACTGTGCCAGGCCGTAGGCCAGCGAGAACGCCGACAGCAGCACACCAATTTCGGTGGCGGATAAACCCAGTTCTCCACGAATGGTCATATTGGCCACTGAAAGTGAGCTGCGATCGAGATAGTTGATAATGGCCGCAAACAGCAGCAGCAACATGGCGGTAAGCTGAATCTTCTTGATGCGCGGAGAGCGCACCACGTCACCGCGTGCCGGGACAAAGTCTTGTCCATCGACGGCGGATGTTGGCGCGGCGTCACGGCCACGTGCAGATGTATTTTCCATTGCAACCTCCCAGGTATGGGGTCTTATCGTTATCGAGGGTTGGGGTCCTGCGGCAGCGAAACGGTGCTGCCACAACAGATTGCTTTGGAGACTAGAAGTAAACCGGTTGGGATGTTGCGAGGATGTTTCAGATTCGTGCGGGCGCTTCAGAATTGTGGTTTTTAATCGGTTTTTAATTGTACTGGCGAATGCAGCGGATCATCGATGACTTCGCCGTGCCAAGATGGTTATGCAACGCGCACAAAGCTTCGACGTCCCGGCGGCTGATTAGCGCAGTCAGAATCGCCATATGTTCCTCCAGTGCCACGATGTTACGCTGTTTTAAATCTGTTTCATCCCATTGATAATGCGAATGAAAAATCACGGAGATGATCTCCAGTGACTGATTGAAGAACGGATTATTAGCCGCTGACAGAATCAGCGTATGCATCTCTTTATCCAGCGCGGCAAAGTGGCGATAGTTACTGGCGATGGTGTCGCGCATGGCACGGTGGCGATCCAGCAGGTCGCGCGCCTGAATCCAGCGCTCATCACTGGAGGGGAGGTTGAGAAAGCGGGTAAGTGCATGTGTTTCCAGCATTTCCCGCAGTTCGAACAGGTTTTCAGCGTAGAGTTGATCAAACTTTTTCATGCGCCAGTGACCCCGCTTCACCGGTTCCAGCAGGTCGTAACGCATAAACCGCAGCAGGAACTCGCGCACCACTACCGGACTGGCCTTGACCTGTTGTGCCAGCTGCAACTCACTAAAACTGTCGCCGGGCATCAGCTGTCGCTGGTTAATCAGATTAAAAAACACCTGTTCAAACAGACGCGCTTGTTGATCGATCGGCGGCGTTAACGCGCTAAAACCATCCTCTTCGCTGGGATCGCGCACGATAACGTAAGTTTCTTCAACTTTATCCAGTACGCCGCGCTCATGCAGATGCTGCAGGGTATGGCGCACGGTGGTGCGGCTGATATTGAACATTTCCGCCAGCGCGGCTTGCGGTGGCAGCGGAGATCGGATGTGGCGTTTAGCGATGCCTTCCAGCATTTGATTGATTACGTTCTGGCGTAAATTCAGGCTTCGGCTCATGCGTTTCTCCGGTTTTTTATTTATTAAAAACCACACAAAGCCCAAAAAAAGGGCGCTGCCTCACACTTCAGTATGCGCAAAAAGCGCGAGTCCCCGATTTTCGCCAAAACTGCGACATCAGCACAGGAGAAGCCCATGACAACAATGAAAACCCTGGTGGTTGCCGAGCCGCGCAATATGGTGTGGCAGCAGCGTGAGAAACCGACCCCAGCCGCTCAGGAGGCTCTGATTAAACCAATTGCCGCCGGGATTTGCGGCACCGATATCCATGCCTGGGCGGGTAATCAGCCGTTCTTCAGCTATCCACGCGTGCTGGGCCATGAGCTATGTGGCGAAGTGATGGAACTGGGCAACCGGGTAACGAATTTTAAAGTGGGGCAGCGCGTGACGCTGATTCCCTATGTTGCTTGTCAGCAGTGCGATGCCTGCCTAAGCGGTAAAACCAACTGCTGCGAGAATATCTCGGTGATTGGTGTGCATCAGGACGGCGGTTTCTGCGAGTACCTCAGCGTACCCGCCAGCAACCTGCTGGCGGTGGATGATGTTGCGCCGGAAGCGGCGGCACTGATCGAGCCTTTTGCGATCAGTGCACATGCGGTGCGCCGGGCGGCGGTGGCAGCGGATGAGCAGGTGCTGGTGGTCGGCGCTGGACCGATTGGCCTTGGCGTGGCGGCGATAGCGGCAGCGGCAGGTGCGCAGGTGGTGGTCGCCGACACCAGTGAACCGCGACGCGCGCATGTCGCAGAAAAGCTGGGACTCGCGACCATCAACCCGATGGCAGAAGACTTCGAAGCTTCGCTACGTGCGGAATTTGGTGGGCGTCTGGCGGCGAAAGTGATTGATGCCACCGGCAGCCCGGCGGCGATGAACGGTGCAGTGAAGCTGATTCGCCATGGCGGCACCATAGTGTTTGTCGGCCTGCACAAAGGGGATTTGGTGATCCCGGATATCGAGTTCCATAAACGCGAAACCACCTTGATGGGCAGCCGGAATGCCACGCACGAAGATTTCGCAAAAGTGGGCGAACTGATGGCTTCGGGTCAGCTTCGTGCCGATATCATGCTGAATCGGCATTATGATTTTTCTACTTTGGCGGAGACCTTTGAGTCAGAGGTGATCAACAATCGTGAGTTGATTAAGGGCGTGATTCATTTCGCGAGGTAATCGGTGCGCTTAACTGCGCGCTGGGCCAGGCGCTGAGAATCTGTAGTATTGCCATTCAAGACGCAATGCATGTTTGTTAAAGCCGCATTCACCCAGGCTGCCAGTTTAGAAATGGCAGCTTTATTTGCGTTTGTGCGCAAGTGCAATCTGGGGCTTTTAGGGGCAGGCGATCCGCAGCAATCAACAAAATCTTTTCAACCATTACAGGGTATTAGAGCGCCAAGTCAACGACGTCCTACATAAAATTTACGTTTATCGCACGTTCTATTAGGGTTGGCCTTCAACCCTCGATGTCATATTAACAGACGGAATCACCTGAAGTAGCGGTCTAATTGCTAAGGTCGATTGATAGCAAAAATTCTGCTATATCTGGCCGCTATCTCATGCAAAAAATTTAGGGATGAAGGCTATGCTAGTCAGCGAAGAGGGGCTGTTACGTTCTGGGTTCAGTTCTTTGGAATTGCAGATAGTTAAAAATAATGTCGAAAGCTATGGCGGGACGCTTGATGAGGCAATCCTTGACCTTGCAAGGCGATTCCGTACGCTAACTTGGATCATCGCCGCGTGTACAATCATTTTTTTATTGCTGGTGATGTTTAGTACCGGAATAAAAATTATTGCTGGTGGAGTGGCTTTCCTGTTTGGCATTGCGGTCATGATGATTGGCCAGCCCCCAGTGCTTTGCTACAAGTCATGGCGCTACTGGCGGGCAAATCGGCCTTAATGTGACGATTGGTCTAAAGTCAGTAGGTCAAACACGACTTTTGCTTTTAGGCCATAGCCCACGATGTTCATTGTGAGCTTTGGCCTGCTCATACTGTCAACTTTTCGGAAAAAATCGGTGGGCATCGATCTGAACAGACGCCATGCCCCGGCTTTTCTCGCTACACCGAAAACACTGTATACACTGGCTGTAAGTGTGACTGCATTATAAAAAGCGAGTCCCGTCTCAGGCTTAAAACCCAAGAATTCAGCCCCTTCCATAGCGGCGTCACCAAAAATACCTTCTGAATGAGCACTACCAGCAGGCGAGAAATTATTGATAACTTCCTGTGATATACCATTAAATCCATCAGTAACGAGCACAGCCCCGGCCAGCATCCCAATCGGCGTCATCGTTGATATCATCATGAAGCCGGTAAAGAGAGCAATGCCCGATATGGCAATATGGACAGCAGATAGGGTGTAACCAACAATTTTGTTATTCTGCCTGACAAATTCGACCTTAGCGTAGAGTTGCGCAGTCTTCATTCTTAATAACCTGTCTTGCTCAACAAGGTTATCTGCTTCTTCGCGAAGATTCTTTATGCAGGCAATGCATTCCTCATCGGTCTTTGCCCGCCTGGCAATCATGAACTGCGCTTCAATAACATCCCTTATTTCCTGCACGAACTGGAGTCGGGTCAGTCCATCTTTGATGTGGAAGCCGCCTAGACGGTTGGCTGTTTCAATCAGCTTGCGGGCTTCAAGATTTACCATCGTTTCTGCCCAAGCCTTATTACGCCCATTCGAGCGCATCATAGCGAATAATGCTTCATCCATTTCACAAATCCTTTGTTGGGTAGATGACTTGATAATACTTATTCAGACCCATCTGTAAAATGAGAAATTAATGTGGGTGTTAGGTTTACGCATATCCAGAAGAACTTAGTGTGATTTTTCATTTTTATTGAGCGTCAGATACCCTAATACCCGTCGCTTAATTTACAGGTATTAGGCTGTTGATGGCGACCAAGAATATTATGCCTGCAGTGCGGCAAAAAAGTGTTCCCTGACCGCTTCGGCATCCACGCCGAGGCACAAGCGCTGTGGGCGTAATCCGGCAAACGGATCTTCACGTGAGGCGAGGGCGCTGAGACGTCGCACTGTCTGTCCACGGCTGATGCCTTCCGTTATCACGCGCACAGGCGCTTCGGTGACTTCAAACGCCTGCGGTAACGCCAGCCAGGAGAGCGTGAGCGTGTCATGCAGCGCCATGCCATCAAACCCTTCTTTTTGCAGGCTGTAAGCCAGATAAGGGCGGCAGATGGCGCTTAATATCGGCTGATTTAACTGCCGCACTTCATCGCCGGTGATCAGCACCTTGTGTGTCACATCCAGCGGGAGCACCACTACCGGCAGCGCCGAGGCCAGCACCTGATCGGCAGCATGCGGATCTTTCCAGATATTAAACTCGGCAAACGGCGAGACGTTGCCAGAATGGCCGTCAGTGCCAAATGCCCCGCCCATGATCACCAGCTCTTTCACCAGCGGGATGATATCCGGTGCCTGATTGATGGCGCTGGCGATATTGGTCAGCGGTCCAATCGCCACGATGGTGATGGCATGGGGCTGCGCGCGCACGCTATCAATAATGAACTGCACGGCGCTGGATGCTGCTTCACTGTGTGAGTTCTCGAATGCATCCCCTAATCCATCCAGGCCGTGCAGCGTGGCGGGTGCAGAAGGCGCCAATGCCAGTGGCCGCGAGCAGCCACGATACACCGGTGCCTCAATCCCCATCTTCTCGCAGAACAGCCTGGCATTTTTCACCGCCTGGCCGACCGCCACATTGCCAAACACCGTGGTAATCCCCAGCAGCCGCTGCGTCCGCGCCGCATACGCCAGCGCAAAGGCATCATCCACGCCAATATCAGTATCAAAAATCAGGGTACGCATCGGGATCTCCATTCATTTTTGTTCTAGAAAATGAGTAATAAACAATCATTGCCACTAGAACATAAAAAGTCTAAATTTAGTCTACTTCGGAGGTGTTTATGAAAATTGAAACAATTAGCTATATCAAAAAAAATGCAGCCGCTCTCGATCTTTCCGAGCCAATTCTTGTGACACAAAACGGTACACCAGCGTATGTTATTGAGTCTTGGGAGGAGCGCCAACAACGTGATGAAACGTTAGCTCTACTCAAGTTGCTGGCGCTTTCGGAAGAAGATAAAGCGGCTGGTAAAGGTATGACTCGCGAACAGTTACTCGAAGGCCTGTGAGGATAATATGGAGCACAAGGATGAGCAGTTCACTATTATTTATCTTCCCACTGTTCGACTAAGTCTGGAAAAGATCTCTGCTTTTCATCGCCGTATAGGCAACGACTACAACGCCATCATTTCGCGAGTGATTGACGAGTTTGAATCACGTGTACGCCATTTCCCTACGAGCTGCCCCGTGAGTTCGCAACTGGCTGATTTAGGTGCCACGCGTTACCGTGAATTCAATAGCAGTGAAAACTACCGCATATTGTTTTCAATTGAAGAGAACACAGTGTTCGTTCATGTGCTCGTGTCATATAGACAAAGCATCCAGGATTTATTATTGCGACGTATACTTGTGCATTAATGAAGCACTGATTTCTGATGTATTGTCACCCCCGCTACGCCAGCGTATTATCATGCCGCTAAGGTGATGGCGTGCCACCTTCCCCAACCGCCGTTCTGGAAACAGACGGCTGATGACGCCTGACAACACTCGTATCCCTGCGCGGGAGACGGCGGTGTGTCAGGTGTTTTTCTGTCCTGCCGCGGCCCTGCGCGTAACTCATTTCAGGAGCTCCAAAAGTATGTTGAAGTCGTTACTGGCTGTGATGCTCGGTGGTGCCGTGGGCTGTTCACTGCGCTGGCTTATTTCTCTGCGGTTCAACGCGCTGTTTCCCAATCTGCCACCGGGTACTTTAATGGTGAATCTGGTCGGTGGTTTTATCATCGGTGCAGCGTTGGCGTTTTTTGTCCGCAATCCGCATATTGACCCTTTCTGGAAACTGCTGATTGTCACTGGCTTATGCGGCGGTTTAACCACCTTCTCTACCTTTTCAGCGGAAATTGTCGGCTTGCTGCAAACCGGTAAATACCTCTGGGCGATGTCGAGCGTGATGGTGCATGTGATTGGTTCACTGCTGATGACCTTCGCCGGCTTTGCAGTGGTGAATCTGCTGGGATAAAAGCCCTGCGCATCACGGGCTTGAAATAACTCCTAAGAGGTAGATACTGATCGGTGTTCTGTTTGCGTGACAAGCAGAACCTGTCACCGATTTATCCGGACGATTAGGGAGCCCGTTGATGCGAAGTAACCCCAAATTCCTTAACCTGGTGTTGTTAAACGGTGAACCTGAACAGAAACTGCGCGCGGCCCGTGCCGCCGGTTTCGATCAGGTCGAAATCTGGCGGGATGATGTTGAGGCAGCCACAGCGCAGCTGGCTCAACAGTTAAATCTTGGCTTTACCAATTTGCAGGTGCTGCGTGATTTTACCGGTACGCCGGATCGTGAACGTCTGCAAAAGCGTGAAGAGCTGCGGCAGTTTATCCAGATTGCGCAGTCAATCGGTTGCAACACCATTCAGGCACCGGCCACCACGCGTGAAGATTGCGTGGCGGAGCGCATCGATGAAGATCTGCGTTGGATGGCCTCAGAAGCCGCGCGCTATAACATGCGCATCATGTACGAACCCATGGCGTGGTGCAGCGTTGATAATACGCTGCCGCTGGCGTGGGAACGATTGCAGCGCCTGGACCAGCCGAATATTGGACTGGTGGTCGATCTGTTCCACATTTGTGCCTTGGGTGGGGACGCCTCACAGCTGGATGGCATTCCTGCCGATCGTATCTATGAAGTGCAACTGTGCGATATGGCGGAGATGCCGCCGCAAGAGAAGGGCGCGCTAAGTGATTATGCGCGCCATCAGCGGTTGTTGCCCGGCGACGGCATTATCGAAGTGGAACGCTTTGTCGATAAGCTGAAAAGCGCCAGCTATCGTGGCCCGGTCGGCATTGAAGTGTTTAACGATGGATTAAAAGCGCAGCCACCCGAAGTGGCTGCGCAACAAGCCTGGAACGCGTTAAATCGCTACTGGCCTTAATCCTGCAAGCACTGGGCGATAAAGGCGGCCGCTTGCATCGCACCCTGTGAAGAAATGGTATGACCGGTGGCGGCTTCAAAGCGCGCTTCCACCGTCACGCCTGCCGCTTGCAGGCGCTGTACTGCTGACTCACTCTCGCTATACGGAATCACGCCATCCGCTTTGCCGTGAATCAGCAACGCAGGCGTGTGCGAAGCCGGGGTTAATGCACCGTCAAACGACAATCGTCCGGAAAACGCCACCACGCCCGCCAGCGGATGACGGCCCTGTGCCAGTGCATCCAGCGCCATGATCGAGCCCTGAGAAAAGCCGACCAGAATCACTTTATCCCACGCGTCCGCCATGCCGTGTTGCGCCATCAACTGTTGCAGTGTCTCATCGAACGCTGCGCGGGCTTCACGCACCCGCGCCGGACGATTTTCTGGGGTAATGCCCGTCAGGCTAAACCACTGATAGCCCATTGCATGTTCAAACGGATAGGGCGCATTCGGCGAGGCAAAAGCCACATCCGGCAGCAGGCTGGCCCAATGCTGGCCGAGTCCTGCCAGATCGTCGCCATTACTGCCCACACCATGTAAAAAAATCACCAACGCTTTTGCCATCATCCTGCTCCTTAAAGTCCGTAATCCGCCATATCCGGGCCTACTGGCACAATCCCGTTCGGGTTCAGTGCCTTAATCGAATAGTAGCCCTGCTTGATATGGTCGATGTTCACTGTCTGACGCACACCCGAAACCGCCAGCATACTCTTCAGATAGCGATCGAGCAGCGGATAGTCGCGCAGGCGGCGCAGGTTACATTTGAACAGACCATGATAAGCAACGTCAAAACGCACCAGCGTCACGAACAGCCGAATATCGGCTTCGGTCAGGCGCTCGCCCAGCAGGAAAGTACGGCCATCTTTCAGACGCAGTTCCAGTTCGTCTAACTGGCTGAACACATCATTAAACGCTTGCTGATAGCTCACCTGCGTGGTGGCAAAGCCGGTACGATACACGCCGTTGTTGAGACGTGGATAGATCGATGCGTTGATCGCGTCGATCTCAGCGCGCAGATCTTCTGGATACAGATCGAGGCTGTTGTCTGCCAGATCGCCAAACCCGCTGTTCAGCATACGCAGGATGTCAGCAGATTCGTTGTTCACGATGGTCTGCGTCTTTTTATCCCACAGTACCGGCACCGTGGCGCGGCCAGTAAAGTCAGCATCGGCGCGGGTATAGAGTTCGTGGATGTACTCGGCTTTGTTAAGCCAGTCACGATCAGCACCCGGATAGTCACCGAAGTGCCAGCCCTGCGCACCCAGCTGCGGCTCGACCACCGAGACGCTGATCACTTTCTCCAGTCCTTTCAGGCTGCGTGCTACCAGTGTGCGTGATGCCCATGGGCAGATCAGTGCCACATACAGATGATAGCGGTCCGGCTCGGCGGCAAATTCGCTGGAGCCATCTGCGGTGATCCAGTGGCGAAAACTGGACGTCTGACGGACAAATCCGCCCTGTTTATCGGTGGCTTGAACCGGGTGCCACTCTGCGCTCCACTTACCGTTAACCAACATATGCTCGACTCCTCTCTGGTGATGGAGTGAGCATATCGCGCTGCTGGTTGGGTGATAATCCGGGCAAAATGGCTTTCATTGCTTCCAAATTGGAAGGAATCAGCCGGGAGGATGCTGCTGGAAATGATCGGCGAGGAAATCAATCAGTAAGCGGGTTTTCTGCGCCAGATGGCGGGCGGGGGGATAGAGTGCAAACAGGCCCATCGGCGGCGTGGCGAAGTTATCCAGTAGCGAGATGATCTCGCCGCGTTGTAGCGCAGGTGCGGCAATAAAACCCGGTAAACGTGCGATACCCAATCCGGCGATGGCTGCTTGTAAACAGGCTTCGGTATTGGAGAAACACAGGCGGCCGCGAATCGGCATGGAAACGCTGTCGCCACAGGGCGTCACAAACGGCCAGTGCCAGGGATCGCGGAAATTGGTGTCGCTGATACACTGATGTGCAGCCAGATCGCGCCAGTGCTGCGGCGTGCCTTGTTGCAGCAGATAGCCCGGCGAAGCCGCTACGCGAATCGGCACATCGCCCAAACGACGTGCAATCAGGCTACTGTCATCTAATTTACCAATGCGAATCGCCATATCGAAGCCTTCATCGACGATGTTCACTGCACGATCGGAGAAGTTAACGTCCAGTTCAATCAACGGATAGTGACGCGCAAATGCGACCAATATGCTGGCGAGCACCGCCGTACCAAAGGTACCAGGTGCACTGATTTTTAAGCGGCCCGTTGGCGTGGTGGCATTTTCGCGTACCGTGGCATCCAGCGTGTCGAAAGCATCCAGCAGGGTTTTCACCCGCTCATAATAGGCGCGACCCACTTCAGTGGCTGAGAGTGCACGCGTGCTGCGCTTGAACAACTGCACGCCGAGTTCCTGCTCCAGCCGGGAAACCAGCTTGGAGGCCTGCCCGCTGCTGGTGCCCAGTCGCTCGGCCGCCCCGGCAAAGCTGCCCACTTCCAGCACCGCGACAAACATGCGGTCACAATCGAGACGATCCATGGCGGTTCCTGAACAGCGAAAAAGGTGAGTATACACCGAGGGTCGTCTTCACATTCAGTGCGCCCCCTCTTTTCCCCTGCGACAAAACCTGTTGAACTAGCTGTTCGCCTTAAGCTGGCCGGGAGCCATGCATGTCTTTGCTTCACCTGTCATCGCTGGCGGAGATTTCCGCCCTCGAATGGGATGCGCTGTTACCTGACGATCAACCGTTTTTACGCCATGCCTTTCTTCTCACGCTGGAAGAGAGCGGCAGCGTGCGGCCGGAAAACGGCTGGCAGCCGGATCACTTGCTGTGGCGTGAAAAGGGCGTGCTGAGCGCCGCGCTGCCGGGCTATCGCAAACGCAATTCGCAAGGTGAATACGTCTTTGATCACGCGTGGGCTGATGCCTGTCACCGCGCTGGCATTCCATACTATCCAAAATGGCTGGGGGCGATTCCGTTTAGTCCAGTTACCGGCGCCCGATTACTGGGTGAGGAAGCGGCCATCAGCCAACTGCTGGCGGCGCTGCCTGACGAACTGCTGCAAAACGGCCTGAGTGGCGCGCACATCAATTTCACCACGCCGTTTGCCAACGATGTGATGGAGCAGCAGCCCGACTGGCTGGCGCGTCTCGGCATCCAGTATCACTGGCACAACAAAGGCTACCGCGATTTTCAGGATTTCCTCGACACGCTGATGTCACGCAAACGCAAACAGCTGCGTAAAGAGCGCGAACAGGTGGCGAGCAGTGGCTTTGAGTTCAACTGGTATCGTGGTGACGAACTCAGCGAAGATCAGTGGGATTTTGTCTACACCTGTTACGCCAATACCTATGCGGTGCGCGGGCAGCGTCCTTATCTCACGCGGCAATTCTTCAGCCTGCTGGCCGAACGCATGCCGCGATCGATTCGCGTGGTGATCGCCACGCTGCAGGGCCATCCGGCCGCCATGGCGTTCTATCTGGTGGATGGCAACTCGCTGTACGGGCGTTACTGGGGCTGCCTGGCGGAGTTTGATCGCCTGCACTTTGAAACCTGCTTCTATCAGGGCATGGATTTCGCCATTGCCGAGGGATTACAGCGTTTTGATGCGGGCGCGCAAGGCGAGCACAAACTGGTGCGCGGCTTCGAACCGCAAATCACCCACTCATGGCACTACCTTTGCCATCCGGGGCTGCGCGAAGCCGTAGAAGAATATTTAGTGCAGGAGCGGGCCGGGATCCGCGCCTATGCCATTGAAGCGCGCGAAGCCCTGCCATATCGACGCGGCGATTAATCTTCGCCGACAAAGCCACCGGTCTGATGCTGCCACAGGCGCGCGTAAAGTCCATTGTGCGCCAGCAGTTCGCGGTGGTTGCCCATCTCAACAATCTCACCTTTATCCAGCACCACCAGTCGGTCCATTTTGGCGATAGTGGAAAGGCGGTGCGCGATGGCAATCACCGTTTTGCCCTGCATCAGCGTTTCCAGGCTCTCCTGAATCGCCGCTTCGACTTCGGAATCGAGGGCGGAAGTGGCCTCATCCATGATCAGAATCGGCGCATCTTTCAGTAGCACACGGGCAATGGCGATACGCTGGCGCTGGCCGCCGGAGAGTTTCACCCCGCGCTCACCCACATGTGCATCCAGCCCGGTGCGGCCCTGTGGATCGGACAGCAGCGGAATGAACTCATCGGCGCGGGCGCGGATAATCGCCGCCTGCAGCTCGTCTTCGGTGGCGTTTGGGCGCCCGTACAGCAGGTTTTCACGAATCGAACGGTGCAGCAGCGACGTGTCTTGAGTGATCATGCCAATCTGGCCGCGCAGGCTCTCCTGCGTGACTTCGGCGATGTTGTGATCGTCAATCAGGATGCGCCCGCCGTTGATGTCATACAGCCGCAGCAGCAGGTTCACCATTGTCGATTTACCGGCACCGGATGGCCCAATCAGGCCGATTTTTTCACCCGGTTTGATATTCAGGTTGAGGCGATTGATCACCTGGCGGCTGCCGCCGTAATCAAAGCGCACATCTTCAAAGCGGATCTGACCCTGCGTTACCTGCAGGTTTTTCGCCTGCGGCTCATCCTGTACGCTGAGCGGCTGCGCGATGGTGTTCAATCCATCCTGCACCATGCCGATATTTTCAAAGATGCCGTTCACCACCCACATGATCCAGCCGGACATGTTCACTAAGCGGATCACCAGACCGGTGGCCAACGCAATCGCACCGACGCTAATCAGCGACTGGCTCCACAGCCACAATGCCAGGCCAGAAGTGCTGACAATCAGCAGACCATTCAGCGTCGACAGCGTGATATCCATGGTGGTGACCATGCGGCTGGCGTGCTGGGTTTTGTCGGTCTGTTCCTGAATCGCTTCGCGCGCGTAGCGTTTTTCCAGATCGTTGTGCGCGAACAGTTTGATGGTGGCGATATTGGTATAGCCATCGACGATGGTACCCATCAGTTTGGAACGCGCTTCGGAAGAGACCACCGAACGCTGCTTCACGCGCGGCACAAAAAATCTCAGCGAGACGCTATACGCCACAATCCAGATAATCAGTGGAATCATCAGGCGCCAGTCGGCTTCGGCGAACAGTACCAGCGAGGTGACGGCGTAGATCACCACATGCCAGATGGCATCCACTAACTGCACCGCGGAATCGCGCAGGGAGTTACCGGTCTGCATAATGCGCTGGGCGATGCGCCCGGCAAAATCGTTCTGGAAGAAGTTCAGGCTCTGGCGCAGCACGTAGTTGTGATGCTGCCAGCGGATCATGCTGGTCATGCTCGGGTTGATACTCTGATGCACCAGCATATCGTGCAGCGCGATAATCACCGGCCGCAGAATCAGCGCGACAAACCCCATCCATAGCAGCACCTGCCAGTTGTCGGTGAACAGCGTGGCGGGCGTCGAGTGATTGACCAGATCGATGATGCGGCTGAGATAGCTAAACAGCGCCACTTCAATCAGCGCCTGCGCTAATCCCACAATCAGCAGCGCAACAAAGCTCGGCCATACCTGACGCAGATAATAGAGGTAAAACGGCCAGACGCTGGAAGGGGGAGAATCGGTTGGTGCATCCTGGAAAATATTGATAAAACGTTCAAAACGACGATACAACATAAAGTCACTCTTCCGTTTGGTGAGAGTTAACAGCTTAGTGCAAGTGAAAGGGATTACCGACATGGATCTGATCATTCGCGGTCGCGAACCGGCCGATGCGGCTGCTTATCAACGCCTTTACAGCCACCCCGACGTGTATCGCTGGACCACGCAGCTGCCGTTTCCCAGCGTGCAAACCTGGCAGAAAAAATTCGAAAACATGGACGCGGCGGGCTATATCGGTTTCGTGGCCGAGATTGATGGGCAGATGGTGGGCGAGCTGACGCTGTTTGTCGAACAGCGCCCGCGTACGCGTCACAGCATCAGTTTTGGTATCAGCGTCGATCCAGCGTTTGGCGGGCGGGGTATCGGTGAGAAACTGATTCGCAACGCCATCGACTATGCCTTTAACTGGCTCGGTGTGGTGCGTATTGAGCTGGAAGCGTTTCATGACAACGCCCGTGCGATACGGTTGTACCAGCGCCTCGGCTTTGAGCAAGAGGGCGTGAAGCGTAAAGCCTGCCTGCGTGAGGGGGAGTATCACGACATCGTGGTCATGGCGAAACTGCGGGAGTAATCGTGGATTGTGCAATACATTGCGCCGTCGCAGGACGGCGCGGTTTATCGCGCGGTATTGGCCTTATTTACTGACTCTTCTCCACGTACTTCTGCATATTCTTTTTGGTCACCAGTTCAAACGGGATCCACACGTGTGAATCCACTTTCTCGCCTTTCATCAGCTTCTGCGCCACATCCACCGAGGCTTTGCCCTGACCAATCGCATCCTGGAACACGGTGACCTGCATTTTGTCCTGCGCCATGGCTTTCAGGCCATCCGGCGTGGCATCAATCCCACCCACCAGAATCTTCTTGTTGCTCTTCGCCAGCGCCATTGCGGCACCGATTGCCATTTCATCGTTGTTAGCGGCAACGATATCAATCGCTTCGCCGTTGCCAATCCAGTTGAGCATCAAATCCATGCCTTCGTTACGTGCATAGTTCGCTGGCTGCTTCTGCACCACTTTCATGCCCGGATATTTCGCCACCACCTGCTCGACATCTTTGGTGCGTTGCAGTGCGCCTGCGTCGGTCAGATTGCCGATCATGATTGCCACATTGCCTTTGTAGTTGGCCATTTTCGCCAGCGCTTCCATTTGCAAGGTACCCGATTCGCGCTCGTCTGAACCGACAAACACCACGCCGGACGGCAGCGATTTGTCGCCTGGTGTGCGGTTAACATATACCAGCGGGATTTTCGCCTGCTGCGCCAGTTTGGTCAGCTGCGGTGTGCTGGCGGAATCCACCGGATCGACGATGATGGCGTCGACGCCCGCCCCGATAAAGCTCTGCACCTGATCGGTCTGACGGCCAACGTCGCCGCGCGCATCTTCAAATTGCACATCGAGCCCGCGCGCTTTGGCCTCTTTATCAATCGACTGGCGAATAATGGTTAAAAAGTTCTGATCGAAATACGCCATTGATACGCCGATCTTTTCTGCCAACGCCGAGGCAGAGCTGGACAGCAGGCCAAGCAACAGTATCGCCTTGAGGGTTTTCATCGCGGACTCCAGGGTAAGCTTGTTATTAGAATGAATGTTTCAATGAGAGTTAAAATGGCTCAATGAAATCATTTTCAGACTACGAGGCGGTAAGGACCCTGACAATCAACATGTATGGATTTTGCAGCTAAGCGCACATTTTGCTCGCGGGTGCATCATGCTGGCGGCCTCCTATGACGAGCGGGCAAATGATGGTTTGCAGCCTCATAGTGATGTTGCGAAGGTTTTTCTCAGAGCTGGCGCACATTCCGGTGCAAAAGCATCGGCTTCTTTAAGGTTCTGTGCAGCGCCGCACCCTGCTTTGTGGCAGATGCCAAAACCAGCGCAAAAAAGCCGCGCGGATTCCTCCATTCGCACAATGACCACCTCGCATCTGGCTCTCTATAGTTGCTGAACAGTGAAATTTAAGCGGTATTCCTGAACATCATCGCTTCGGAGCAGGACGCTCCTTCATCAAGGGGTTCAGCCATGTTACTAAGCAAAAACCGCAATGAGAACAGTCATGTGCGTATTTGGATCCTCTGTTTGATCCTGTTCCTGTCCGTGGTGGCCTATGCCGATCGCTCGATCCTGTCGATCTCTGGATCGGCGATCAAAGAGGAATTCGGTTTATCAGCGATCCAGCTGGGCCTGATCCTCTCGGCATTCAGCTGGGCTTATGTGATCGGCCAGATCCCCGGTGGGATTTTCCTTGACCGCTTCGGTACGAAAAAAGTCTATGGCATGACGTTAGCGCTGTGGTCGGTTTCGACCATTTTAATGGGCTTTATTGGCGAGTTTTCCAACGGCATGACCATGGCGCTGACGCTGATGTTTGCACTGCGTTTTGCCCTCGGACTGATTGAAGCACCGAGTTTTCCGGCCAACGCGCGTGCGGTGATCATGTGGTTCCCCGGTGCCGAACGCGGTCGTGCTTCGTCGCTGTTTGCCTCGGCGCAGTACTTCGCCGTTGCCATCTTCTCACCGCTGTCCGGCTGGCTGGTATCCCGCTTCGGCTGGGAGTGGCCATTCTTTGTGCTGGGCGGTATTGGCGTGCTGGCGGTGTTTGTGTGGGCTTGGTATATGCGCAGCCCGAAACAGCATCCGCATGTGTCAGCCGCAGAGCTGAAATACATTGAGGAGGGCGGTGCGCTGGTGGATATCGATTCAGCACAAACGCTCAAAGCACGTCCACCCTTGAGCAAAGCGATGTTTAAAACCTTGCTCAGCAATCGCATGCTGTGGTGCGCCTATATCGGGCAATACTGCATCATTGCGCTCAGCTACTTCTTTATCACCTGGTTCCCGATTTACCTGGTGCAGGCACGCGGCATGAACATCATGGAAGCGGGCTTTGCCACCATCGCCCCGGCGCTGTTTGGTTTCCTGGGCGGCATCAGCGGCGGTTACATCTCTGACAAGTTGCTGGCTAACGGCTGGAGCCTGTCGTGGGCGCGTAAAACGCCGTATATCGTCGGCATGCTGATGGCCGCCTCGCTGATTCTGGCTGCGGTGATCCCGACCAATGCCGGCATTATCGCCATTATGTCGTTTGCCTTCTTCGGGAAAGGCGTGGCGGCGGGCGCGGGTACCTGGACGATTGTCAGTGATACCGCACCGAAAGAAGCAGTAGGTCTGGCGGGCGCGATCTTCAATGGCATCGGCAATATGGCCGGATTTATCACGCCACTGCTGTTCGGCATCATCGTCGGTCTGACCGGCAGCTACAGTATTGGATTGGTGTTCGTTGGCGCGCACTGCATCGTCGCGGCGCTGCTGTTCCTGCTGGTGATGGGCCCGATTGAACGCGTCGGTGACGAGCAGGATTCGTCTGCAACATCCTTCGAAAATCAGGGGAAACAAGATGGGATTAAAGCCGTTTAACGTATTGCTAAAAGGGCCGCTGTTGCCGCAGCGGCTGCAGGATAATCTGGATGCGCACTTCACCACTTCGCGCTTGTGGCAACAGGAGGATCAGGCGGCGTGGCTGGCAGAGCACGGTGCCAGTATTGGTGCGCTGGTGACCAGCGGCAATGCGTTGATGGGAGCAAGTGCTGAGCTACTGGCGCAGTTGCCCAATCTGAAGGTGATTTGCAGTAACGGCGTGGGCTATGACGCGATAGACATTGCTGCCGCCGAAGCGCGTGGCATTGTGGTGACCAACACGCCAGGCGTTTTAAACAGCTGTGTGGCGGATACCGGCATGGCGCTGCTGCTGGATGTGGCGCGCCACATCAGCGCATCGGATCGTTATGTGCGCGCCGGTAACTGGCAAGCGAAAGGGCGCTATCCGTTGACCACCAAAGTAGGCGGTAAAGTGTGCGGGATTGTCGGGCTGGGCGGGATTGGTAAGGAGCTGGCCAAGCGCGCTCAGGCGTTTGATATGGATGTGCATTTTTACAACCCGCGTTCACGCCCGGATGTGCCTTACACGCGCCACGATTCGCTGTTATCACTGGCAAAGCAGGCTGATTTTTTGGTGCTGACCCTACCCGGCGGTGCCGCCACACATCATCTGGTGAATGCTGAAGTGTTACGTGCGCTGGGGCCGAAGGGCTTTTTAATCAACATTGCGCGCGGCAGTGTGGTGGATGAGCAGGCGTTGATTGCGGCGCTCGAAGCCGGTGAGATTGCGGGTGCCGGTCTGGATGTGTGCGAGCATGAACCGGCGGTGCCTGCCGAATTGCTGAAGCGTGATGATGTGGTGATCACCCCGCATCTCGCCAGCAGCACCCATGAAACCATGGCGGCGATGGCAGATTTGGTGTTTGAAAACCTGCTGGCGTTTTCGCAAGGCGAAGCGGTGTTAACGCGGGTGGTGTAGTTTCTATACGGGAAAACGTAGCGGCTGAATATGCTAAGCCGCTCACAGTTCTCATGACGTTTTCTTTAATCTCAAAATTATTTTGTAATCCCGCTAGAACATTCTTTATAATGTTAACTATTGCACTTTGATGCTGTGCATTTTGGCGTTAATTTGCCTGCCTGATTTTATTTTCAGGCAGGGAAGCAGATGAAGGGTGCAATTAGACATTTTCGGGATGATTGGCTTGAGCAGTTTTTTATTTATGCCTTGCCGCACAGGTGTCTCCCCAAAACCATTGAATCCGCGCTCGCGCGTAAGCTCGATATCATCAATGCCGCTAAAACGCATCATGATCTGCGATCGCCGCCTGGAAATTGTTTTGAAGCTCTGAAGCCCCCTTTGCTGGGTTATTACTCCATCCGCGTTAATGAGCAATATCGACTCATATTTCGCTGGATGAATGGCGAGGCTAGCGATCTTTATCTCGATCCGCACCGTTACAAAAATCACCGATAACCATTGCATGTGGTTGAAAATCTTCAGCAAAGAGAAAGTAAAAATGAATCAGGCAAAACGTAAACCCACCAGTGTTGGTGATGTGCTGCAGTATGAGTTCCTCGAACCCCTTCACCTCAAAGTGAATGACCTGGCTGAAATGCTGAATGTGCACAGAAACACCGCAAGCGCGATGGTCAATAACAACCGCAAACTGACGACCGAGATGGCATACCGTTTAGCGGCAGTGTTTGATACCAGCGTCGACTTCTGGCTCAACCTGCAGCGTTATCAGGACCAATGGGAGGTTGAAAACGATGCCCGCATGCAAGAAGAATTAAGTCGTGTCACGCCTTTGAGCACTTTTATGGCACAGCGCGGTATTCAGGTTGCCTGAAGAACTCCGGCAAAAGTGCGATGCAGCATTTCGCGACAACGCTGCGCAGTCAGGCGTAGCGCGACGAATTTATTGCGCTAATCCAAATCACTTCCCCTCTCACAGATCGCACAAATCACACCTGAAGATTATTTGCTCAGCTGCCGATACCTCTCCTTACCATCCACTGATATTAAGGAGAGATATCGTGATAAAGCTGATTACCGTTGACGAATTGCGGCAAGGAATGTTCATCCACAAACTGGAGGTTTGGTGGCTCAAGGACAAACGCATTCGCAACCAAATGCTGATCACCGATAAACGCCAGATCGCGATGATCCGCAACGAAGGGATCCAGCAAATCTGGATCGATCTCGATAAGTCGGTGCAGGCACCTGCGAAGCCTGCGCCGAAGAAAGCCATTCCGCAAACCCCATTTTTCCAGGAGCTGGATCAGGCACAAACCATCTTCAATCAGGGCAAGCCACAGGTGCTGGCAATGTTCAACGAGGCGCGTATGGGACAGGGGCTGGACCTCAACTATACGCTGGACCTGGTGGACGACATTGCCGGATCGATTACCCGTGAACCCACTGCGCTGCTCAGCGTGGCGCGGCTGAAAAATCACGACGATTACACCTATCTGCACTCCATGGCGGTGTGCGGGTTGATGATCTCGCTGGGCAAAAAAATGGGGCTCGATGAACACCAGCAGCGGCGCGTGGGCATGGGCGGTTTGCTGCATGATGTCGGTAAATCGGCGGTGCCGCTGGAGATCCTCAACAAACCCGGCAAGCTCACCGACGAGGAGTTCACCATCATGCGCGAGCATCCGATTATCGGTGCACAGATGCTGATGGAGGCTGATGCAGGGGAAGACCTGCTAGATATTGCGCTGCATCACCACGAAAAAGTCGATGGCAGCGGTTACCCCCACAAACTGAAAGGCGAAGAAATTTCGCTGTTTTCTCGTATGGCCGCGGTATGCGATGTCTATGATGCCGTGACCTCTAATCGTCCGTATCGCAAGGGATGGACGCCCGCCGAAGCGATGCACAATATGCTGAGCTGGCGCGGTCACTTCGACAATACGCTGCTGCACGCCTTCGTGCGCACCATCGGCATTTATCCGGTGGGATCGCTGGTGCGGCTGGCTTCCGGACGCGTGGCGCTGGTGGTGCAGGCCGGTGAAAAATCGCTGTTAAAACCCAAAGTGCATGTGTTCTGGTCTTTACACGCGCAACGTGAAGTGAAACCGGAAGAGCTGGATCTCGGGGATTCGTTCTGCACCGACAGTATCACGGGGGCCGAAGACAGTGGCCTGTGGCAGAACATCGACCTCAATCGCATCTGGGCACTGGAAACCGCCTAATTCGACAGCATTTTTATACTTTCTTTACGCCGGATTCCCGCCTTTTTACCCCTTCTTTATGCCGCGCCGCGCATGCTTGCAGCACTACCTAATCCTCTGGAGGTTGCTGTGAGCGTGGGCGTGATTGCCGGCATCGTGCTGGTGTTTATCTTGTTGGGCTACCTGATCTATGCCCTGCTTAATGCGGAGGCATTCTGATGGCTGCGAATGCGTTTTTACTGATTGCGGTCTATCTGCTGGTGCTAATGGTGCTGGCACAACCGCTGGGGCGTTTTCTTGCGGTGTTAGTGGCCGACAAGCCGCTGTTGCCGCGTACCGAGCGGGCGCTGTGGCGGCTGGTCGGTGTGGAGAGTGGCGCGATGCGCTGGCCGCACTATCTGCTGGCGATCCTGCTGTTCAACGCGCTGGGGTTCTTATTATTGCTGGCGATTTTGATGTCGCAGGGGTCGCTGCCGCTCAACCCGCAACACCTGCCTAATCTAAGCTGGGATCTGGCGCTCAACACCGCCGTCAGCTTTGTCACCAACACCAACTGGCAGGCTTACGCGGGCGAAAGCACGGTGAGCTATTTTAGCCAGATGGCGGGCCTCACGGTGCAAAACTTCCTGTCGGCGGCGACCGGTATTGCGGTGGCTTTTGCGCTGATCCGTGGTTTTGCCAATCGCTCACTGGATACGCTGGGCAACGCCTGGCGCGACCTGACACGCATCACGATGTATGTGCTGCTGCCGATCAGCCTGCTGATAGCGCTGTTCTTTGTTTATCAGGGCAGCATCCAGACGTTTGAGCCTTATCACGCACTCACCACGCTGGAAGGGGCGAAGCAAACGCTGCCACTCGGTCCGGTGGCTTCGCAGGAAGCGATCAAAATGCTCGGCACCAACGGCGGGGGCTTCTTTAACGTCAACTCCGCCCATCCGTTTGAAAACCCGACCGCGCTGACCAACTTTGTGCAGATGCTGAGTATCTTCCTGATCCCGGCGGCGCTGTGCTTCACCTTCGGTCAGCATCTGGGCGACCGCCGTCAGGGCCACATGCTGCTGTGGGCGATGACCATCATGTTTGCGCTGGCGGTGGTTACCGTGATGTGGGCAGAGCTGCGCGGTAATCCGCACTTCCTGGCACTCGGTGCAGACAGCGCCATCAACATGGAAGGCAAAGAGACGCGCTTTGGCATCCTCAACTCCAGCCTGTTTGCGGTGATCACCACCGCAGCCTCGTGCGGTGCGGTGAATGCCATGCATGACTCCTTTACTGCACTGGGCGGCATGGTGCCGATGTGGCTGATGCAGCTGGGTGAAGTGGTGTTCGGCGGCGTCGGTGCTGGGTTGTACGGCATGCTGCTGTTCGTGCTGCTCGGGGTATTTATCGCCGGTCTGATGATTGGTCGCACACCGGAATACATGGGTAAAAAAATCGACGTGTGGGAGATGAAAATGACCGCACTGGCGATTCTGGTGACGCCTACCCTGGTGCTGCTCGGCACTGCACTGGCAATGATGACGGATGCAGGGCGCGCCGGTATGGCGAATCCAGGCATCCACGGCTTCAGCGAAGTGCTGTATGCCGTTTCGTCGGCATCCAATAACAACGGCAGTGCCTTTGCCGGATTGAGCGCCAACACCCCGTTCTGGAACCTGTTGCTGGCCTTCTGCATGTTGGTGGGACGCTTCGGCATCATCATTCCGGTGATGGCGATCGCTGGCTCACTGGCGGCGAAGAAAATCCAGCCGGTGGGCAACGGTACGTTACCGACCCACGGTCCACTGTTTATCGCGCTGCTGATTGGCACCGTATTGCTGGTGGGGGCACTGACCTTTATCCCCGCGCTGGCTCTCGGCCCGGTGGCGGAACATCTGCAATTAATTCAGGGATAACGGAATCATGAGTCGTCAACAACTGGCGCTGTTTGATGCAGCGCTGACGAAAACCGCCGTGCTGGATGCGGTGAAGAAACTCGATCCGCGCGTGCAGTTTCGCAACCCGGTGATGTTCCTGGTGTGGCTGGGCAGCGTGCTGACCTCGCTGCTGGCCATCGGCATGCTGACAGGCCATCTAAGCGGCAACGCCGGGTTTACCGCCGGGGTCGCCATCTGGCTGTGGTTCACGGTGCTGTTTGCTAACTTCGCTGAAGCGCTGGCGGAAGGGCGCAGCAAGGCGCAGGCCAACAGCCTGAAAGGCATCAGTAAAACCAGTGATGCGAAAAAGCTGGCTGAGCCACGTCATGGCGCGCAGTGGCAGCCGTTAGCGGCAGACACCTTGCGTAAAGGCGATGTGGTGCTGGTGGAAGCGGGCGACATCATCCCGTGTGACGGCGAAGTGCTGGAAGGCGGCGCTTCCGTGGATGAGAGTGCGATTACCGGCGAATCGGCGCCGGTGATCCGCGAATTCGGCGGCGACTTCTCATCAGTCACCGGCGGTACGCGCATTCTGTCCGACTGGCTGGTGATCCAGTGCAGCGTCAATCCGGGCGAAACCTTCCTCGATCGCATGATTGCCATGGTCGAAGGTGCCAAACGCCGTAAAACACCGAACGAAATTGCGCTAACCATTTTGCTGGTGTCGCTGACCATCGTGTTCCTGCTGGCGACGGCCACCCTGTGGCCGTTCTCGGCCTACGGCGGCACGCCGGTGAGCGTAACGGTGCTGGTGGCGCTGCTGGTGTGTTTGATTCCGACCACTATCGGCGGCTTGCTGTCGGCGATTGGCGTGGCGGGGATGAGCCGCATGCTCGGTGCTAACGTCATCGCCACCAGCGGTCGTGCGGTGGAAGCAGCGGGCGACGTCGATGTGCTGATGCTGGATAAAACCGGCACCATCACGCTGGGTAACCGCCAGGCGACGCAGTTTATGCCTGCGCCCGGCGTCACCGAGCAGCAGCTGGCGGATGCCGCGCAGCTGGCCTCGCTGGCGGATGAAACCCCGGAAGGGCGCAGCATCGTGGTGCTGGCGAAGCAAAAATTTAACCTGCGCGAACGCGATCTCAGCAGCATGGGCGCGAGTTTTATTCCGTTCTCGGCACAGACGCGCATGAGCGGCGTCAACGTGCAGGATCGTCTGATTCGTAAAGGGGCCGTTGACGCGGTTCGCCGCCATATCGAAGCCAACAACGGCCGTTTCCCGGCAGAAGTCAACGCCAGCGTCGAAGAAGTGGCGCGCGCGGGTGGCACACCACTGGTGGTGGCCGAAGGGGCGCAGGTGCTGGGCGTGGTGGCGCTGAAAGATATCGTCAAAGGCGGCATCAAAGAACGTTTTGCCGAGCTGCGCAAAATGGGCATTAAGACGGTGATGATTACCGGCGATAACCCGCTGACGGCGGCGGCCATCGCGGCAGAAGCGGGCGTGGATGATTTCCTCTCGGAAGCCACACCAGAAGCCAAGCTGGCACTGATTCGTCAGTATCAGGCGGAAGGGCGTTTAGTGGCGATGACCGGCGACGGCACCAACGACGCCCCCGCACTGGCACAGGCGGACGTGGCAGTGGCGATGAACTCGGGCACGCAGGCGGCGAAAGAGGCTGGGAACATGGTCGATCTCGACTCCAACCCCACCAAACTGCTGGAAGTGGTGCACATCGGTAAACAGATGCTGATGACGCGCGGTTCACTGACCACCTTCAGTATCGCCAATGATGTGGCGAAGTACTTTGCCATCATCCCGGCGGCGTTTGCGGCCACCTATCCGCAGCTCAATATGCTCAACGTGATGCACCTGCACTCACCGAACTCAGCGATTCTGTCGGCCGTCATTTTCAACGCGCTGGTGATTGTGTTCCTGATTCCGCTGGCGCTAAAAGGCGTGAGCTACCGTCCGATGAGTGCTGCTGCCCTGTTGCGCCGCAACCTGTGGATTTACGGTGTCGGCGGATTAGTGGTGCCGTTTATCGGTATTAAAGCCATCGACCTGCTGCTGACGCTGTTTGGCCTGGTTTAAGGAGAAGAGAAATGAGTCAGTTACGTCCGGCTATTGTATTGTTAATACTGCTGACGCTGTTAACCGGCGCGGTCTATCCGCTGCTGACCACCGGCTTAGCGCAGTGGTGGTTTCCGTCACAGGCCAACGGTTCGTTGATTGAGCAGGATGGCGCGGAGCGCGGTTCCGATTTGATTGGTCAGGTATTTACGCAGCCCGGCCATTTCTGGGGCCGTCCATCAGCGACCGGCGATGCGCCCTACAACGCATTGGCCTCCAGCGGCAGCAACCTGGCGGCGAGCAATCCGGCATTGGATAAAGCGGTGGCCGAGCGCGTGGCTGCCCTGCGCACCGCCAATCCACAGGCTCCAACTGCGGTACCGGTTGAGCTGGTGACCGCATCGGCGAGTGGGCTCGATCCGGATATTTCACCGGAAGCCGCATTGTGGCAGGCACCGCGTGTGGCGGCAGCGCGCAATATGGCGCTGAAGGATGTGGAAGCGCTGATTGCCCGTAACACTGAGCGTCCGCTGCTGCCGTTTATCGGTGAAGAGACGGTGAACGTGTTGCGGCTGAATATGGCGCTGGATGCGCTGCAGGGATAATTGATTGATAGCGCGATTTATCGCGCTTTTCTCGACGGATAACTGATGAACGATGAAATCACCCGCCCCGATCCCGATGCGCTGTTGCTGAATCACAGCGACAGCCATCGCGGTAAGCTGAAAATCTACTTTGGCGCCTGTGCGGGCGTGGGGAAAACCTTCGCCATGCTGCAGGAGGCTCAGCGTTTACGTGCGCAAGGCCTCGATGTGCTGGCGGGCGTGGTGGAAACCCATGGACGTGAAGAAACCGCTGCGCTGCTCAACGGCCTGGCGGTTTTGCCACGTCGCGCCACCGGGCGTTCACGGCACGCTGAATTCGACCTCGATGCGGCACTGGCGCGTCATCCGGCGGTAATTCTGATGGACGAACTGGCGCACACCAACGTACAGGGTTCGCGTCATCCCAAGCGCTGGCAGGACATCGAGGAGCTGCTGGAAGCGGGCATCGACGTGATCACCACCGTCAACGTGCAGCATCTGGAAAGCCTCAACGATGTGGTTGGTGGCGTGACCGGCATCCAGGTGCGAGAAACCGTCCCCGATCCGTTTTTCGATAGCGCCGATGAGGTGGTGCTGGTGGATCTGCCGCCGGACGATCTGCGTCAGCGGCTGAAAGAGGGCAAAGTCTACGTCGGCGATCGCGCCGAGCGCGCGATTGAAAACTTCTTCCGCAAAGGCAACCTGTTTGCCCTGCGCGAACTGGCACTGCGCCGCACCGCAGACCGCGTGGACGACCAGATGCGTGCCTGGCGCGATCAGCAGGGCCGCGACAAAGTCTGGCACACACGTGACGCTATTTTGCTGTGTATCGGCGACGACACTGGCAGTGAAAAACTGGTGCGCACCGCCGCGCGTTTAGCCGCGCGTCTCGGCAGCGAGTGGCACGCAGTGTATGTAGAAACGCCGCGTCTGAATCGCCTGCCGGAAGCGCGTCGTCGTGCCATTTTACGCACGCTGCAACTGGCCCAAGAGCTGGGTGCGGAAACCGCCACCCTGTCCGATCCCGATGAAGCCCGCGCCGTGCTGCGTTACGCGCGCGAGCATAATCTCGGCAAAATCGTCACCGGTCGTCAGCCGCAACGGCGCTGGCGGCGCGACAGTTTTGCCCAGCGTTTGGGCCAGCTTGGCCCAGACCTCGATTTGCTGGTGGTGGCACTGGACGAACCGGTGCGCGACGCGCCGCATCCGATGGGCGATAAACAGGCCAACAGTGATAAGTGGCGGCTGCATCTGCGCGGCTGCCTGATGGCGATTGCGCTGTGTATTCTGGTGACGATCGTAGGTCGCTGGCTACTGGTGGAGTTCGATCCGGCCAACGGCGTGATGATTTATCTGTTAGCCGTGGTGTTAGTCGCGCTGCGCTTTGGCCGCTGGCCCTCGGTGTTTGCCACGGTGATCAACATCCTGGCTTTTGACCTGTTCTTTGTCGCCCCGACCGGCACCGTGGCGGTATCGGATTTGCAGTATCTGGTGACCTTCGCGGTGATGCTGGCGGTAGGGGTGATCGTCGGGAACCTGACAGCGGGCGTGCGCTATCAGGCTAAAGTCGCGCGCTATCGTGAACAGCGTGCGCGGCATTTGTATGAGATGGCAAAATCGCTCGGCAGCGCGCTCACGCCGCAGGATATCGCCGCCACCAGCCAGCGCGTGATTGATGTCACCTTGCAGGCACGCAGCCAGCTACTGCTGCCGAATGAGCAGGGTGAGTTACAGGTGGTGGGTGAGAGCAGTATTGGTACGCCGCCCGATCTCGGCATCGCCAAATGGAGCTTTAGCAAAGCACAGCCCGCCGGTGCAGGCACCGATACCTTGCCAGCGGTGCCGTATCAAATTCTGCCGTTGAAAAGCGGGAATCACTGCCGTGGACTGTTGGTGGTGGAGCCGGAAAACCTGCGCCAGCTGATGATCCCTGAACAGCAGCGTCTGGTGGAAACCTTCACGGTGTTGATCGCCAACGCGCTGGAACGCATGGCGCTGTCACAGAGTGAAGCGGCGTCTCGTTTGGCGGCAGAGCGTGAACAGCTGCGTAACGCACTGTTATCCGCGTTGTCGCATGACCTGCGCACGCCGCTGACGGTGCTGTTCGGTCAGGCGGAAATGCTGATGCTGGATTTGGCCGGCGATAACTCAAAATATGTCGGCCAGGCTAACCAGATCCGGGAACAAACGTTAAGCACCATTCGGCTGGTGAGCAATATGCTGGATATGGCACGTATTCAGTCTGGTGGACTGAATCTGCGCGAGGAGTGGGTGGCGCTGGATGAAGTGATTGGCGGGGCGCTGAGCAGTATGGGCCCCTCATTGAAAGGACACGATTTTGCACTCGATTTGCCGCCGGAACTGGTGCTGATCAAAGGCGATAGCGCGATGCTGGAGCGGGTGTTCACCAACCTGATCGAGAACAGCCTCAAATATGCCGGCAACGCCGCGCAGCACGGCATTCGCGCCTGGCGTGACAAAGAGCGGCTGGAGATTGCCGTCTGGGACAACGGTCCAGGGATCGCCGAAGAGAATATGACGCGCATTTTCGACAAATTTGCGCGCGGCGATAAGGAGTCGGCGGTGCCGGGTGTCGGGCTCGGTCTGGCGATCAGTAAAACCATTATTGAATCCCATCGCGGGCGTATTTGGGCGGAAAACCGACCGGAAGGGGGCGCAGAGTTTCGCTTGTCACTGCCGCTGCCAGCGGCCCCTGAAATTTCTGAAGAACCGCTGAAATAACTTCACACAAGTTCGGTTATACTCGCCCACTTGTCTGTTGATTAATGGGAAATTATGGAACGTTTTATCGAGAACCTGATGTATTCATCGCGCTGGTTGCTGGCACCGGTTTACATTGGACTTTCGCTGGGGCTGCTGGCGCTGACCGTTAAATTTTTCCAGGAAATTTTTCACCTGTTGCCCAACATACTCAGCATTGCTGAGAACGATCTGATTCTGCTGCTGCTGTCGCTGGTGGACATGACGCTGGTCGGCGGATTGCTGGTGATGGTGATGCTCTCTGGCTATGAGAACTTTGTTTCTAAGCTGGATATTGATGAGAACAAAGAGAAGCTGAGCTGGCTGGGCAAGATGGATTCCGGCTCGCTGAAGAACAAAGTCGCGGCTTCGATTGTAGCGATTTCATCGATCCACCTGCTGCGCATCTTTATGGACGCGCGCAATGTCGATGACAGCAAGCTGATGTGGTACGTGATTATCCACCTGACCTTTGTGCTGTCGGCCTTCGTGATGGGCTGGCTCGATAATATGTCGAAGGTCGAGAAGAAGTAGTTTCGTGTACGAGGTGCGCATCAATGCGCACCCTACGGAAATTCGCCCAACGCCTGAAAATCCGCCCATCCTCCCAGGAACTGCGCTTCCTACGAAAATCTGCACCATTTCCTCAAGGCACCCTTTAACGTGACGTCACCACATTGCTATGGCGGCATTGTCTTCATCGCACCGGCTGTGTGCCCGCCAGTTTCGGCATCACCTCTCTGATCATCGCGAAAAACTGCCGCATACGAGCGGGATGATAACTGGCCCACGGATAGGTCAGCCACACCGGCAGCGGCGGGGCTTGCCACTCGGGCACCAGCTGAATCAAATCCCCTTTTGCTAAGTCCTCCTGTACTACCCACGACGACACAATCGCCGCACCCATGCCCGCCAGAGCGGCTTTGCGGATGGCGTATAAGCTGTCGCTGGCGAGGCGAGGCGCAATCGGCAGATTCATCGGCTGCCCATCACTCAAGCGCTGTAGTGCAAGCTCATTGCGGTAAAAGCTGGTCAGCGCCAGCCATGGCAGGTCGGTCAGTTGGCTGACATCCTCAATTGGCGCATGCTTTGCCAGCAGTGAAGGTGCGGCCACCACAAAGCGCGGCACTTCGGCCAGCAGAATCGCCACCAGCGAGGGATCGTTCACTGCACCGACCTGAATCGCGCAATCGACATTTTCGCTGATAAAGTCCGGCGTGCGATCATTGAGCATCCACTCCACCGTCAGACGCGGGTAACGCTGCAGGTAATCCACCAGCGGATCGATCAACTGGTCCTGGCCAAACGCATGGGGCGCACGCACGCGCAGTGTGCCAATCGGATCGTCACTGGAACCCGTTAGTTCATCTTCCAGCGCATGCCAGGTCGCCAGCAACTGCCGCGCCTGCGCATAACAACGCTCGCCGTCATCGGTGAGTTTCAATGCATGAGTCGTGCGCAGAATCAGCTTCAGTCCTAACCGCTGTTCCAGTGCCTGCAACCGGCGGCTGATGGTGGGTTGTGTCGTGCCCAACTGCGCAGCGGCGGCTGACAGCGATCCACTTTCGACAATACGAATAAAGGTCTGCATCAGTTCAATGCGGTCAATACTGGTTGGATTGCTCATACGCACCGTGCATAACAGTTCTGTGTTTGACGAGTCTACCGCGTATGGCCGCGACGCGCTTTAATAAGCGCACTTTCACGGGGGAATTCACTATGTCAGCCATTTCGCAATCTACTGCATTGCCAGCTGAAAAACTGCCAGCGCCGCTGGTGTTCACGCTTGCTGCAGGTGCCGGGCTTAGCGTGGCATCGATTTACTACAGCCAGCCGATGCTGGATATCATCAGCAAACAATTTAACGTCGGGATTGGTAGCGTCGGCATGGTGCCAATGCTGACGCAAGCGGGATACGCGCTGGGTATTCTGCTGCTGGCACCGCTCGGTGACCGTCACGATCGCCGCACCATTATTCTGATTAAAAGCCTGATGCTGGTCGCCGCGCTGTTGCTGTGTGGCTTCTCGGGCGGCATCAACGCGTTACTGATCGCCAGCTTTGTCACCGGCTTAACCGCGACCGTGGCACAGGACATCGTGCCTGCTTCGGCGGCACTCGCGCCAGAACGCAGTCGCGGTAAAACTGTTGGCACGGTGATGACCGGCTTGCTGGTCGGTATTCTGTTGTCACGCGTGGTGAGCGGCGTGGTGGCGGAATATCTGGGCTGGCGCACCATGTACATGGTGGCGGCGGTGGCCGTGTTGCTGATTAGTCTTGCGCTGTGGCGCGTGTTGCCGCGCTTCAAGCCGGGCACCTCGGTGAGCTATCCACGTCTGCTGCTGTCGCTGGCGCATTTGTGGCAACACCACCAGACGCTGCGCCGTGCCGCGCTGGCACAGGGTTTGCTGTCGGTGGGTTTCAGTGCCTTCTGGTCAACGCTGGCGCTGATGCTGAGTGAGCGCTTCCATTTTGACAGTGCGGTCGCGGGTGCCTTTGGTCTGGCAGGTGCAGCGGGTGCGCTGGCCGCACCGCTGGCAGGAAGCGTGGCGGATCGCATTGGTCCAGCGCGTGTCACCCAGTATGGCGCTTCGCTGGTGATGGTTTCCTTTGCTCTTATGTTCCTGCTGCCGCTGTTGCCGGTTCCGGCACAGATTGGTCTGATTATTATCAGCACCATCGGATTTGATTTGGGGGTGCAGGCCACATTGGTGGCACACCAAACGCTGGTGTACAGCCTGGCGCCAGAGGCGCGTAGCCGACTGAATGCGTTGATGTTTACCGTGGTGTTTATTGGCATGGCGACCGGTGCGGCACTTGGAAGCCTGGCGCTGGCGCACTTTGGCTGGACCGGCGTGGTGGCGCTCTCCACACTTGCCGCTGCGCTTGCGTTGCTGATTCGTCTGGCGAGTCGTCACCTGAAAAACTGATCGTCAATCCTGTGCCAGGCTTAAGGGAGAATGTTATTTAAAAACGGAGCGTTATGAACTTCCTGGCCTGGACTGCCGCTACCGGTGGTCTGCTACTTCTTATGTCACTGGCCTCCGGATGGATCCATCGTGGGCCAGTGACTTCGTTTGGGCTTTATCTGTTCGCGGGCATCTTGTGTGGCCCATGGCTGCTCAATCTTCTGCAGCTCGACATCCTCGGGCACGCCGAACTCGCCGCCCATCTCACCGAAATCGCCATGGCCGCCTCGCTGTTTATCACTGGCCTTAAATTACGCGTGCCACTGACAGCCCATGCCTGGCGCGTGGGGGTACGGCTGGCGTTTCCCGCCATGCTGCTCACCGTGGGCGGCATGACGCTGCTGGTGCACTGGATGACCGGTTTTGACTGGGCGCTATCGCTGGCGTTTGGTGCCATTGTGGCACCGACCGATCCGGTGCTGGCGAGCCTGATTTCCGTCAACGATGCGCGCGATGACGATGCGCTGCGCGTGGCGCTCTCCAGCGAAGCGGGCATGAACGACGGTTCGGCGCTGCCGCTATTGATGCTGGCGCTGCTTATGATGCAGTCCGACACGCTGAACATCAGTCACCTGGGTGAATGGGCACTAAGGGATGGTCTGTGGGCCATCGGTGGCGGGCTGGCTATCGGCTACTTGCTTGGCCGCTTAATTGGCCAACTGGCGACCCATCTGCGCAGCGCGCATCAGGACATTGCACCGAATGACTTTCTCGCGCTGGCGCTCATCGCACTCAGTTATGCGGCGGCGCAGTCACTGGACGCCTCCGGCTTCCTCGCCACCTTTGCGGCAGGCGTCGGGTTACGTCGCGCTGAGTTGCGTGTGGTAAAGCACTATCCGCAAGACGAGTTGTCAGAAGAGGAGCAATACCTGCCCGCTGAGGCGCGCGTCAATCCCAATCAACGACTGGCGCACGGCGGCAGCGGTATGGTCAAATCAATGGGGTTGGTGGTCGGCGATGCGTTGTCATTTGGTGATACCATCGAGCGGTTGCTGGCCGCCGCGATGATGGTGGTGCTGGGAGTCACACTGGCGCAGCACTGTAATCTCACCGGCATTGGCCTCGCGCTCCTGCTGTTTGTGGTCGTGCGTCCGCTGGCGGTGTGGATCACCACCTGGCGCTGTGAGATACCGCTCATGCGCCGTCTGCTCATTGGCTGGCTGGGGATTCGCGGCATCGGCAGTATCAATTACATTGCTTATGCCTGGGTGCACGGCATGCGTGGCCCGCAGGCAGAGCAAATGGTGGATATGGCGTTGACGTTAGTGGTGTGCAGCATCGTGCTGCACGGCATCACGGTGACGCCGTTATTAAACTGGCGTGCCGCCCGTCAGGCGGCACGTGTGCAACATAATCAAAAGTGATTTTCTGGAAATTACTGGAGTCTGTTATGAAAGCCATATTAATCGCCCTCGTTGGGCTCTCGCTTTCCGCCCCTCTCTTCGCCGCTGACGGTGATAACACCAGCGAAGAGAATGTGTATGCCAGCCAGCTGTGCCATCTGGTGAGCACGGAAAAAAAGACCAGCGATCTGGATACCTATACTGCGAAGATGAAGTCTCAGCTGGCTGCCAGCCAGTCTTCTTCGGCGATGGATAAGTTTGAATTCAATGAAGAAACGGCGCAGGAAGTGATCAGCGCCTGGATGGAACTGGGCGAGGATGAACGCACGCAGCTGCGCCATAATCAGCAGCAGTGCGAGCAAACAGTTATGACCCAATTCCAGCAACAGGATTAAATCCCCGTCATACTTCGAACTGTAGCGGCGTTGGCTGCGTCTGCTCGCCCCAGTCACTTACTGCAGTAAGCTCCTGGAGACTCGCATCCTTGCCGCCTTGCTACAGCTCGAATTATTTAGGGAATTAAATCCCCGTCATACTTCAAGCTGTAGCGGCGTTGGCTGCGTTTGTTCGCCCCGGTCACTTACTGAAGTAAGCTCCCGGGGACTCACGCACTTGCCGCCTTGCTACAGCTCGAATTATTTAGGGGATTTCAGCGTCTAACCAATTACGTGATCTCGAGTGTTCGCTTTCATGTAGCGGAAAAATTTGGCGGATTCACTATAAAATAAGCGCCTTTATAGGCGCTTTTTCTATGGATCTTTTGTACAAAATGCGTACATAATCGCCAGCGTTGAAAGTTGACACGTATCACATAACGAGACGCAGCCCACAAGGCTGACATGTTTATTTCAATACTGGCTACTGGGCATGAAACTTACACGGCGTCACTTTTTGTTGGCAACCGGGGCAACCGTCCTCTCAATGACCACAGGCAAACTGTTTGCCCGTGATGACATTATCCCATTGTGGCCAGACGATCCGCCGGGCGGCGGTGGGCCGTCTGGGCTGTTGAAAGTCAGTATGAACGGCTCCTGGACCAACATTGTTTCTCCAGCGATTCAACGATTTCGCCCCGAGAATCCCAACGGCGAAGCGGTGATCGTGGCGGCTGGCGGCGGCTATCGTTTTATCGGCATGGGACGTGAAGCCTGGCCGGTGGCGCGCTGGTTAAATGCCAACGGTTACACCGTGTACGTACTGAGTTACCGCTTGCCGGGAGAAAAGTGGCAGGCGGGCAACCTCGCGCCGCTGCAGGATGCGCAGCGCGCTATTCGCCTGGTGCGTTCTATGGAGAGTAAAGTGCACTTGCTCGGCTTCTCTGCCGGTGGGCATCTGCTGGGTATGGCGGCGGCGCGTCCTGATTTCGAAACCTATCCGGCGCAGGACCCGCTCGATCAAATCCGTCCAACGGCCGATAGCGTTGGCCTGATCTATCCGGTCATCACCCTTGAAGCGCCATATCAGAACACCAAGACGCACCTGATGATGGTAGGCGATCACGCGACACCCACTCAGGAAGCGAACTGGTCAGTGCAGAATTATGTCACCCGACAATATCCACCGACGTTCCTGGCGCAGGCGGAAGATGATCACACCTCCAATCCCCATAACACTGAAATGATGCGCGATGCCTGCCGTCGGATGCAGGTGCCAGTGGAGTTGATTGAACTCAGCAGCGGTGGGCATGGCTTTGGTCTGGGGAAAGCGGGTACGCCTGCTGCGCTCTGGGATCAGGCGTATGTGCGCTGGCTGGATCTGCACAGTTAATCGGGCAAAAAAACGTATTATCCGAAGAGACGGACCACAAAAGTGTTAGCTATGTGGTCGGTCTGATCTGTTAGCCATATGCCCGGCTGTGTTGTTATGCGCGCCAGGCAAATGGACGCATTACGTCAGATTAAAATGCTCATCCGGCTGGCGCGGTTCCGGCAACGGGAAATCATTGTTCATCGCCTTCAAATTACGTTCGATATTCACGCACAGCGCATCCAGTGGCAGATGGTTGGGCGCAGTGCCGAACGGATCTTCCAGCTCTTCCGCCAGTGACTCCAGCGACAGGAAGGTGTACGAGATAAACACCGACACCAACGGCGTCATCAGATGCAAATCCGCCACCAGCGCAAACGGTAGTAGGGTACAGAACAGGTACACGGTGCGATGCAGAATCAGGCTGTAGGCAAACGGAATCGGCGTGCTGGCAAGGCGATCGCAGCCGCCCAGATAAGCCGACAGATGATTGAGATTGTCATCGATACTCTGCCAGACAATATCCGACACCAAACCCTCATCGCGCCGCTGCGCCAGCCATTCGCCCATGCATAACAAGGTCTGTGAGGTCGGCATCGGATGGCTCAATACGGCACTGTGCCACTTCTCCGGCAGCAAGCGCGCCAGATCGGCCTGCGCATCGGTTTTACGCAGCCGATGTTTCATTGCCCAGCTAAATGCCAGCTGCAGCCCTACAAACTCCTGCACTTGCGCTTCACTGATGCCGCGAATGCATTTTATCTGGCGCAGCAGTGAGCGTTGCGTGATGTGCATATTGCCCCACAGCGTGCGCGCTTCAATAAAACGCGCATAGCTGGCGTTATTGCGGAAGCCAAGAAAGATGGCAATCGACACGCCAATCAAGCTGAACGGTGCAGTCGTGAGGTGAATGCCGAAAGTGGAGTACCACGGATAGCCGATAATGGCGATCACCGACATCAGCAGGTTGAGCGACAGGCGAAACACAATGCTAACCAGCACCGAGCCGTGCCAATCAAACAACCTGATGAACCAGTGTTGACGAGGACGTACGATCATTTTGCGATGGTGTTTTTTATGATTTTGTTGGCACAGGTTACGCCTGCTGATACACCGGAAGCAATGTGAAAAACAGCGCATTTGAGGCTGAAATTGCTGTGTTGAGTGTTAATTTATCTTTTTAAATCAGTCTTCTAAAAACACTTTGAACAAGTTGTAAAATTCTTTGCGTTATCTCTTCATCGCCCCTTTCTCTAAAGTTCATTCCAGCAGCACAACACACAAATTTAAAAACACTTTAGAGGAATGCATCATGTCTAAACTCGACCTGCTCGACCCACAGAACTCAGCCCTGATCTTTATCGACCACCAGCCGCAGATGGCTTTCGGCGTCGCCAATATTGATCGCCAGCAGCTCAAAAATAACACCGTCGCTTTGGCAAAAGCGGGCAAAGTTTTCGACGTGCCGGTGATTTATACCTCTGTAGAAACCGAAAGTTTTAGCGGCTACATCTGGCCAGAACTGCTGGCGGTGCACCCGGAATCGAAGCCGATTGAACGCACCTCGATGAACTCATGGGAAGATGCCAAATTCGTTGAAGCGGTGAAGAAAACCGGCCGTAAGAAATTGATTATTTCAGCGCTTTGGACGGAAGTTTGTCTGACTTTCCCGGCCCTGATGGCCTTGAAAGAGGGCTTTGAAGTGTACGTGGTGACCGATACTTCAGGCGGCACCAGCGTCGATGCCCACGAACGCTCCATTCAGCGCATGGTGCAGGCCGGTGCGGTGCCGGTGACCTGGCAGCAAGTGCTGTTGGAATACCAGCGCGACTGGTCACGCAAAGAAACCTACGATGCGGTGATGGATCTGGTGCGTGAGCACAGCGGCGCATACGGCATGGGCGTGGATTACGCTTACACCATGGTGCACAAAGCGCCACAGCGTCAGGCTTGAATTACGACTGGCGCGGCAGGCTGATTTTCAACGCATCGATAAACAGCCGCAGCGCCATCGACTGATGCTGGTTTGGCGGGAACCACAAGGCCAGACCTGCTGACTGCACCCGCCAGTCGGCGAGCAGTTCCACTAACTGGCCGGATTGCAGCGCCGCTTCGGCGTAAAGCGACGGTACATAAGCAATGCCCAATCCACTGATGGCCGCGCGGGTCATCAGCGCGTTATTATCTAAGGTGATCGTGCCCGGTACATCCATCTCATAGCGTTTCCCCGCATTCTCATACTCCCAGCGATAGCGTTTCCCGCTCGGCAGACGATGGCGAATGCACTGCTGCTGCAACAAATCCTGCGGCTGCTTGATGGGGGCGTGTGCGGCGAGATAGGCCGGTGAAGCCACGGTGATAAAATTCAGGGGGCCGCCCAGCGCAATCGCCACCATATCCTGCGGCACATCCTCTATCAGCCGAATTCCGGCATCAAACCCGGCGGCTGTGATATCCACCAGTTCACCCTGCGCAGCAAAATCGAGCTGAATATTCGGGTAATCAGCGCAAAATCCCGGCACCACCTTTTCTAGCAGAATCGCAATTGCCGCGTCGCTGGCACTGATGCGCAAGGTGCCCGCATGCTGCTGGCGGCGGGCGCTGACATCGTGTAGCACTTCATCCATTTCATTCAGTAGTGGAGCGAGGCGATCGATTAACTGTTGCCCGGCATCAGTGAGCGATACGCTGCGGGTCGTGCGCTGAAAAAGCTGTACCCCCAGATTATGTTCCAGCGCTTTCACCAGATGGCTGAGTGAAGAGCGCTTCAGGCCGAGCATCTCAGCGGCACGGCGGAAGCTGCGCTGCTCGCCCAACGTTTTGATGGCCTGAAGTTCATGCCAGGAAGGTCTTCTCATTGGTGGTATTTCCTCACCAGGTCATGCGCGATTAGGGAGATTATGACCACCAGTAAAGCGATCTATCATCGGGTTTTCAACCGGAGGACGACAAAATGAAAACCTGGTTAATTACCGGTGCCAGCAGTGGGCTGGGCCGTTTGATGAGTGAGGATTTACTGGCACGTGGCGATCGCGTGCTGGCCTGCGTACGTCGCACTGAGGCAATGGCGGATTTGCAGGGGCAATACGGCGAACAGCTGCAGGTTATTGCGCTGGATTTGGCAAACACCGCCAGTATCGCACCCGCTATCGGCAAAGCCTTTGCTCAGGTGGAACGTGTTGATGTGGTGGTAAGTAATGCCGCCTATGGTCTGTTTGGCGCGGCGGAAGAGTTGAGCGATGCGCAGATTGATCGCCAGATCGCCACCAATCTCACGGGCTCCATTCAGCTGATTCGCGCCGTGATTCCATTGTTGCGCCAGCAGGGCGGCGGGCGCATCGCGCAGGTTTCCTCGGAAGGCGGGCAGGTGGCTTATCCCAACTTCAGCCTGTATCACGCCAGCAAGTGGGGCATTGAAGGATTTGTTGAAGCGGTACGCCAGGAAGTTGCCAGCTTTGGCATCGATTTCCTGCTGGTGGAGCCGGGTCCAACCGCCACTAACTTTGGTGCCGGGCTGGATATTGCTGAGGCGCAGGATGTTTATCGGGACACCGCCTCCGGTGAAGTGCGCCGCGCGATTATGTCTGGCGAGTTCGCGATCAAAGGCGATGCCGCGAAATCTGTCACCGCGATGATCGCCACGCTGGATCAACCCGCCATGCCGCTGCGTCTGGCACTGGGCAGCACGGCGTATGACAATATCGAAGCCGCGCTGGAACGACGCCTGACAGAGCTGCGTTTGCAGAAAGAGATAGCCTATCGTGCGGATGTGTAAAAGCTTTTCGCATAACCGCACGGAGTAACAGGCAGGGAAGCGGCATCGCTGCCAAACTTAGCGCACAAAAGAAGGCATGCACGTTTCGCAGCGGCATGCTTTGTATTGAGCGTTTTGCTAAGGAGAAAGTGGTTATGAAAGCGATGATCCTGAAACAACCCGGCGGTTTAGAGCACTTGCAGCTGGCGGATCTGCCCGATCCCGGTAAACCGGGCGCCGGAGAGATCCGCGTGGCGATCCATGCCACCTCACTTAACTTCCACGATTTGCTGGTGGCTAACGGATCGATCCCCACCGAGCAAGATCGCATTATGATGGCGGACGGTGCGGGCGTGGTCGAAGAGGTCGGTGCAGGCGTCACCGACTTTAATCCCGGCGACCATGTGGTGTCCTGTTTCTTCCCACAGTGGCAGGATGGGCTACCGTTTGCTCAGGTCGGCAATTTCACCCAAACGCCAGGTGATGGCGCTGATGGGTTTGCCGCTGAAGTGGTGGTGCGTCCGGCGCATCACTTTACCCTCGCACCGCGCGGCTGGCGGCATGCCGAAGCCGCGACGATTACCACATCTGGCCTGACGGCATGGCGCGCACTGGTAGGCGATGCGCAGATTAAATCGGGCGATACCATCGTCACGTTGGGCACCGGCGGCGTGTCGATTACTGCGCTGCAAATTGCCAAAGCGATGGGCGCACGAGTGATTGTCACATCTTCATCGGATGAGAAGCTGGCCAGAGCCAAAGAGCTGGGGGCCGATGCGGGTATCAACTATCGCACCACGCCGGAGTGGGGCAAAGCGGTACAGCAGCTGACTGAGGGCAAAGGTGCGGATGTGGTGATTGAACTGGGCGGGCCGGGCACCATGGCACAGTCGATTGAAGCGGTGCGCGTGGGCGGTCATATCGCGTTAATTGGTGTGCTGACCGGGTTCGAAGGCGTGATACCCACCTCGCTATTGATGGCAAAGCAGGCGCGTATTCAGGGGTTGATTGTCGGCCATCGTCGTCAGCAGCAGGATTTCGTGCGCGCGTTAGAGCAAACGGGTATTCGCCCGGTAATCAGTGACAGTTATGGTGCGCTGAACGATCTGCCTGCGGCCTTCCAGCATCAGCAGTCGGCGGGACACTTCGGCAAAATCACCGTGGAGTGGTAACGCGAATTAGCCTGTTTCCCATACCAGGAAACAGGCTAGTGACATCAGTAGTAATCACCGTGACGGTAATCCCAGGACGGGAAGATGTCCGACAGCAACGCCATGATTTTATCGACATCAAGGCCTTTGCGAATCAATACCGGGCACGGGGTGATTTTACGCTCGCCGTTTTGCTGTGGAATCAGACGACCTTCGCTATCGACCATCGACACCATTACGCCTTGTTCGTAGCGCACTTTATTTTCATCGTTAGGCTGAATGGATTTCACGTAGTCATTGGCTTCAATAATTAAATCAGCACGCGCTTCAATACGTTCGCCAATACCCTCAACCAGACCACGGTTTCCCTGACCCGATGGGTTGGCGGAACTGGCGAAGGAGAATTTCCCGTGCTCTTCCCACAGCGCTTTCGCAATATTTTCACCGGGGCGGCTAAATTTAATCACGAAGCAACTGGTCTGGCGGCCATCCATCATCAGCTCTTTTGAACCGTCAGCCGGAATACGCGCCAACGCATCTTCGCGCCACGGTAAAATACAGCCCAGCAAAATATCCTGATCCCAATGCTGCTGATAAAGCTGGTCAATTTCCGGCGTCAGTTGAGCCAGTGAACGCAGTTGTTCCAGCGAGCCACATAGTACCACGCCTGGCTTGTTGCGCTTGCGCTGCTTGGCTTCAAACTTACGCTCTAACCCGGCTTTATCGGAGGTCATGATGATGTAACCGACTTTCGTTGGGCTCACAATCATGCCGCCGTCCTGGGACAAAATCTCGATGGCTTCAGGTTGTAACCCGCCATTCCACGTTATTTGCTTACCGCTCATGGATCTACCCTATCTGCGTATCAATAGATGACGTACAGGAATATTACCTGCAATGTAATTAAGGAATTAATTAACCGGATAATTCATCGGGATTAATGGGTTTGTGCAAAACCATGCTGGTGATAATAGTACGATAATTAAAGGTGATGCAACTGATGAAAATAACGATGAAAGGAATAGGGTTAATTTAAAATAACACGCGGGAAATGTAGTGTTATTTAAACAAGGCGCTGAATAAGTCTTTCAGCGCCAGGGTTAATTAAAATATCAGAGCGTGTGCCACACCGCGCAGCGCAATGCCGACGATGATGCCCGGCACGGCGAAACGGAACAGACGCGGGAAACGACTCGACAGGCCAAGGAAGATACCAATCCCCGGCAAATCAAAGGTCTGAATAAACCAACCCGCCGAGGCGTTGATGTTGTGCGCACTGTATAAACCTTTTTCGACCAGCCCGGCTACCACGCCGTAGTAGGCGGTGCCGCCTGCCAGGCATTTGGTCAGTGCAGGCAGAATATACACTTCAGAGATGTTGAATCTGTCCAGCAGCGGAGAAACCAGCCGGGTAAGCATCTCAATCCCGCCGGACTCTTTCAAAATCCCCACCACCGACAGTGAGAGAATCAGCATCGGCAGCGATCCCAGCGCCAGACGAATCGCGTCCGCACCCGCGCTGTTGATGATGGCGATCAGTCCCATTTTGCTTTCATTATTCGCAACGGCTTCATCTTCATTGAGCAGCGCTGCATCCGAGAGCTTGCGCCCAAAGAAATGATAAGTGGTGGCTGCCGCCAGCACCCCGCCGCAGATGGAGATGAGTATCGCGGCACTCCAGTTGAGCCCGGCAGGAATCAGCGGATAAAAGGCGTTGGCTTGCCCCATGGCAAACAGCATCGCCAGCGTGGCCGCCATATGGCGATCGGAGGTGCCGCGTTTTTCCATAATCGCTAATGCCGCTAACGGCGCGGCGAAACTGACAAAGTTCAGCTGGATCAGCGCAAATAATGCCAGTCCGGTAATACCTAAAGGTTTTAATAACGGTGTGGAATGACGTACCACAAAATCCAGCACACCTTTCACTTCCAGATATTTCATGATGAATAACATCACCACCATGATAGGAATAAGCGTGTACAACGCGACATCCACCGAGGATTTGCCCGCAGACATGATAATGCTGATGATATTCATGCGGTTGCCTGAACCTCGAACCACGGCTTAATACCGGTAAACATGTTGCTCCCCTTGCCTTAAAAAACGCATAAAAATGCCAGCGCGAAGGGCGCTAGCTAAGGGATAAATAGTATCCCGGTGGTGTAAACTTGAGTAGTGAAGAAATTAAATTTTATCTTGCAGGAAATGGCAGGGCAAAATAACCGTGCGCCGACGTTTGTGCGGCGCACGGAAATATTATTCGACGTTTATTCGCTTATCTGACGAATATTACGCGCGGTGCTCTGCAATAATTTAAATGCATCATAACGGTGCTGATGCAGTGGCGAAACCGACGGCTCAGGATGCCAGCGCTTTTCATCGGTGGTCATGTTGGCCATCGCCGAGGTGACGTCGGAATATACGCCACTGGCGGCAGCGGCAAGAATCGCTGAACCCAGTAATACCGGCTCAGGGCAGTGGGTGGATTGCACAGGAAGCTGGCAGCTGTCCGCCAGCAACTGGCGCACCAGCGAGTGTTGCCCGGCGCCGCCGCTGATGACAATCGACCGCGTGACGATACCCTTGCTGGTTTGCGCCTCAATGATTTGGCGCAGGCCGTAGCCGAGGCTGCACAAGCCGGCGATATACAGTGCGATCAGGCTCGCTTCATCGTTGTCCATACCCAGACCGCAAATCACCGCTCGCGCGTAAGGGTCGCCAAAAGGTGCACGATTACCCGCAAATTCCGGCACGATATGCAGACCTTCGACTAAATCCACCGTTGCTGATTCACTGCGAGATTGCTGCAAAGCCTGTTCCGCAAGGTACACCGGCAGTGAAAGGCCAGCGGCATCGGCAGCCTGCTGTGCCCTTGCAGCCGCTGGATGCATCTCCAGCAGGCGGTCGATGGCGGCGCCCGCCGCGCTTTGTCCGCCTTCACTCAACCATAAACCCGGCACCATCGCCGAGTAATACGGACCCCACACACCTGGCACAAACGCGGCTTCACGCGTCGGCGTCATGGTGCAGGACGAGGTGCCAAACACATAAGCGAGTTTATCTTCCGGGCTGCCATCTGCGCCCAGCGTACCGACGCCGCCTGCATGGGCATCGATTAACCCGGCGGCCACTGGCGTGCCTGCGGGTAAGCCAAAGTCGGCGGCGGCCTGCGTGGTTAAACCTGTGCCGCACGGTGTGCCTGGCTCGACGATCTGCTGTCCGATACGCGCAAATTTCTCCTGAGCGAATTCCGGCAGGCCAATGGCATTGAAGTAGTCGGCATCCCAGCGCTGCTCATGCGCAAGATAGTTCCATTTGCAGGTGACGGTGCAGGATGAGCGCGCCGTATCGCCTGTCGCGCGCCAGCTGAGGTAATCAGTGAGATCGAAAAAGTGTGCGGCGTTCTGGAACGTCTGCGGGTTGTGGGTTTTCAGCCACAGCAGCTTTGGCATCTCCATCTCCGGTGAGATGCGTCCGCCCACGTAGTCGAGCACCGGATGTTTCGTCGCGTTAATGGCATCGGCCTGCTGCGTCGCGCGGTGATCCATCCACACAATAATATTGCGTTCTGCCTCTCCGTTTGGGCTGACGGGCAACGGTTGCCCCTGTTCATCGATCACCACCAGCGAGCAGGTGGCATCGAAGCCAATGCCAGCCACCGCAGCGGGATCGATAGCGGCAGTGGCCACCGCCTCGCGCACGCAGTGACTGACCGCCTGCCAAATCTCATTGGCGGATTGCTCAACCACATGACCGTGGGCACGGAAGGTGGTGATGGACTGTTTTGCATGGCCTAACAGATTTCCTGCGCGGTCAAACACGCCCGCGCGAGCGCTGGCCGAACCTACATCGACACCAATCAGATATTTTTCGTTACTCATGCTGCTGCACCTCGGCTGGTTACAGGTCAACGCTGTTGGGGAGGATAACAATATCGCGCACTGTGACACCCGGCGAACGTGTCACCATAAACAGCACCGATTCCGCCACTTCAATGGGCTGCATCAGGCTGCCATTGGCCAGCGCGTCCTCCAGTTTCTCCTGCGGCCAGTCATCGAGCAGGGCAGTGACCACCGGACCCGGCAGCACCGCACCGACGCGCACACCATGCTGCGCCACCTGACGACGGGTTGAATGCACAAAAGCCTGCACTGCAAATTTGGATGCGGTGTAGATCGGTTCCCAGACCACGGGCACCACGCCCGCAATCGAACTGGTGAAAATGATGTCACCCGATTTCTGCGCGATCAGATGCGGCAGCACCGAACGCACGCAGCGGAAGGCCGCGCTGGTGTTGAGTTTCAGTACGCGATCCCAGATATCGGGATCGCCTTCCGCCACTGGCCCGCCAATGTAGGCACCGGCGTTGGCGTGGAAAATATCGAGGCGGCCCGCCAGCTTGAGAATGTCGTCGAGAATTCCGTCAACCTGTTTGCCGTCCATCAGGTCAATTTGCAATGGCAATGCCTGAGGACCCAGTTCCGCCACCAGCTGCTGCAACTTGTCGCCATCGCGATCGATTAGGACGACTTTAGCCCCGGCCTGCAGCAGCACTTTGCTGCATTCCAGACCGATACCGGAGGCAGCGCCAGTAATGGCGGCAACTTTTCCGTTGAGTGGGTTATGCATGGAGAAGAGGTTCGTGTTCATCTTATAATCCTTTATCAATGGCGTTTTAGGTGGTGCTCAATCGATGAAGCACAACTATCACCCCGACTTTTAACCAGCAACAAAAAGAGCAATAAAGGGATGGGTTCTGTGACGGGGATCGGCAAAAACAAGAAAACCACCATTTATGACCTGGCGGAACTCACCGGGGTTTCGGCAAGCGCGGTGAGCGCGATTTTAAGCGGCAACTGGAAGAAGCGGCGCATCAGTGCCAGCACTGCTGAGAAGGTGAGCCGGATTGCGCAAGAGCAGGGTTATGCGCTGAATCGACAGGCCAGCATGCTGCGAACCACGCGCTCGAAAACCATCGGTATGATCGTGCCTAAATACGACAACCGTTATTTTGGCTCAATCGTGGAAAGTTTTGAGCAGATGGCGCGCGATCGCGGCCTGTTCCCGGTCATTACCTGCACACAGCGCGATCCTGATTTGGAACTCGAAGCGGCGCGCACCATGCTCTCCTGGCAGGTGGATTACATGGTGGTGACCGGGGCCACCGATCCAGATCGTATCACTGCACTTTGTCAGGCCGCGGGCGTTCCCTCGCTGAATCTTGATCTGCCCGGTTCGCTGGCGCCTTCAGTGATTTCGGATAACTTCAATGGCGCATTGAGCCTGACGCGTAGCCTGCTGGAGAAGTGCCCGCAGCCGCTGATTTTTATCGGGGGGCGTGCCAGCGATCACAACAGTAAAGAGCGCCTGCGCGGCTTTTTGGCGGCACATCAGGAACGAGGCATTTCTGTGCCGGAGGAAAATCTGCTGCTGTGTGGCTACGAGCCAGAAAAAGCGCAAACGGCGTTGAAAAATCACTTTCAGCAGTATGTAACGGGGCAATTTGGCGTGTTTGTGAATTCGACCATTTCGCTGGAAGGGGTGGTGCAGTTTCTGCGTGCTGAGGATCTGTTATCCGATGATAAACACCCGGCGATTGGCTGTTTCGACTGGGACCCGTTCGTCGCGCTGTTGTGTAAAGATATCAGCATGGTGAAACAGGATGTGGCAGGCATGATGGAAACGGTGTTCCGCCTGATGGAGAGCGGTGAGCAGGACGTGGCGGTGGTGGAAGTGCCGGTGTTGCTGATGCAGTAAAAAGGGCGGCAAATGCCGCCCCATTGATCAACGCATGGTGACAAACTCTTCCGCCGCAGTCGGATGAATCGCCACGGTGTTGTCGAAATCTTTCTTGGTAGCGCCCATTTTCAGTGCCACAGCGAAGCCTTGCAGCATCTCGTCCATACCGTTACCGATACCGTGAATGCCGACAATCTTCTCTTCCGGGCCAACACACACCAGCTTCATGCGGCACGGCTGGCGATGCTGGGTGACGGCGGTGTACATCGCGGTGAAGGAAGATTTATACACTTTCACCTGGTCGTCGCCGTACTGCTCGCGCGCCTGCGGTTCGGTCAAACCAACGGTGCCAATCGGTGGATGGCTGAATACCACGGTCGGCACATTGCTGTAATCCAGGTGCTCGTCCGGTTTGTTGTTAAACAGACGTTCTGAAAGACGACGACCGGCGGCCACCGCGACAGGCGTCAGTTCCACCGCACCGGTGTTATCGCCCACCGCATAAATGCCTTTCACGTTGGTATTCTGGAACTTATCAACGTTGATATAGCCTTTCTCGTTCAGCGCCACGCCGGTTACGGAGAGGTTGAGATTGTCGGTCGCCGGCTCGCGACCAATCGCCCACACCAGGCAATCGACAGTTTGCTCATGGCCATTTTCCAGCTGCAGCGTCAGGCTGCCGTCGGCGTTCTTGATCACCGCTTTCGGGATCGACTCGGTATGCAGCGTTGGGCCTTCGGCCTGAATCACTTCTACCAGCGTATCGACAATCAGCGGATCGAAACTGCGCAGTGGCGCATGCTTACGCACAAACAGATGGGTTTCGGCACCCAGTGCGTTGACCACACCGGCCAGCTCTACCGCGATATACCCTGCGCCTACCACCGCGACACGCTTCGGCAGCGCATCCAGCTCAAAGAAGCCGTCAGAGTCGATACCGTATTCCGCGCCAGGCACTTTTGGATGGCTTGGACGACCGCCTGTGGCGATCAGGATGTGATCGGCCGTGATGGTTTCGCCATTCACTTCCACGGTGTTGGCATCGATAAAGCGGGCGAAGCCCTTGATCACTTCGACGTTGTTTTTACCCAGCACGTTGTCATACGAGGTGTGGATGCGATCGATATAGGCGCTGCGGTTTTTCACCAGCACTGACCAGTCAAAATTGTTCACGGTGGTATCGAAACCGTAGTCCGGGCCGTACAGGTGAATAGCTTCGGCAATCTGCGCCGCATGCCACATCACTTTTTTCGGCACGCAGCCAACGTTGACACAGGTGCCGCCCAATTCTTTCGCTTCGATCAGCGCGCATTTCTGGCCATGCATCGCGGCACGGTTAATCGAGGCGATACCGCCGCTGCCGCCGCCGATGGCGAGGTAGTCAAAATGTCGGGTCATGCGGAATGTCCATCTTTTGGAAGAAAATTGGCATAGAGTGTAACGCTGCTTGCGCAAGAGGCGCAAAGGTTCAGCCTATGTTTGTGATAGGGTTAAATCCAGGTTCCGCTTACATGGAAGACATTATGCATCTGACTTTTCTCGGCACTGGCGCGGGTGCGCCGAGCCTGCAACGTAACGTCACGGCGATTGCACTGACGCTGTCGAAACGGGGCGACACCTGGCTGTTCGACTGCGGTGAAGCGACGCAGCACCAGTTTATGCGCTCCGCACTCAAGCCGAGCAGGCTGGAAAAAATCTTTATTACCCACTTGCACGGTGACCACATCTTCGGTCTGCCGGGCTTGCTCACCAGCCGTTCGATGGCCGGGCTGCTGGAGCCGATGACGATTTACGGTCCAAAAGGCATCAAACAGTTTGTCGAGACGGCGCTCAGTCTCAGTGGTTCTTACACCGGCTTCCCACTTGAGATCATAGAAATTGAAGCGGGTGAAGTGCTGGATGATGGCGAGTTCCGCGTCATCGCCTATCCGATGAATCATGTGGTGGAGTGCTATGGCTATCGCATTGAACAGCATGATAAACCGGGCTTCCTCGATGCGCCGCGCCTGAAAGCGGAAGGCGTGCCGCGCGGGCCCTGGTATCAGGATTTGAAAGAGGGTAAACGCATCCGGTTGGAGGATGGGCGCGAAATTAACGGCGCGGCGTATCTCGGTCCGGCGACCAGGGGCAAAGTGGTGGCGATATTCGGTGATACCGGCCCGACCGAAGTGGCACTTGAGCTGGCGGCTGATGCGGATGTGATGGTGCATGAAACCACGCTGGAAGCCGCAATGGCCGAAAAAGCCAATGGTCGCGGCCACTCCACGACGATTCAGGCGGCCGAGGTAGCAAAACTGGCAGGTGCAAAACGCATGATCGCCACGCACTTCAGTTCGCGTTATTTGTCGAGCGATCGAGAGAGACTGCTGGCGGAGTGCCAGTCGGTGTTTGCAGCGACCGAGCTGGCACGAGATTTCGCGGTGTTCGAAATTTAGTGCTGTAACGCCGGATAGGTAAAGAACAGCAGGTGCGTCATGTTGAACAGGAAATGGACGCCGGTGGCGACCCACACACGCCCGCTCCAGTGCCACGCCAGGCCGTAAATTAACCCGGCCAGAGTGGCGAAGACCACCAGCATCATGCCGCCAGGGAAGTGCGCCAGACCAAACAGCAGTGCGGTGAGCAACAGTGCCGCTACGCCACCGATTTTCTGGCGCAGGCGCTGTTGCACATAGCCACGGAAGAACGCTTCTTCGGCCAGCGAAACAAAGAACAGGTTTGCCAGCATAAAGCTGCCGAGCCAGTCCGGCCAGTGTGGCTCAATCGCCAGTCCACCCAGCAGCACCGCGACGTACAGCAGCAGCGGGATCGCCGCCAGTAACAGCAGCCACAGAATCTTGTGCGGCGCAGGAAACTGCTGCGTACGGAACAGCGTGGGCAAGGCAGCCAGCAGCACAAAGGGAATCAGCGCTTTATCAAAGTTGTAGTAAAAGCTGAACGGCACACTGTTGGGGCCAACCTGCATCTCCTCGATCTGACGCGGGTTGTTAAAGCCAGGCAGCAGATGCAGGAACAGGCCACCGGCGATCAACACCAGCAGCGCTTCGCTGATCAGCAACACGGCACGGTTGGTGGGATTTTCCACCCGCACCCACGCCAGCAAAGCGATGGCACCTAAAATGGCGAGCGCAGGCCAGTCCAGTACATCCTGGAACAGGCCCATTATCGTCGCCAATAACAGCAGAAGTACGGCAAGGCGTTTGGCAGGTGACAGCACAGTGAGTGCGCCAGCCAGAATGATCCACATAAAAAGTGTCCTTAGAAGGGCAACGGCAAAGGGCGGCTCAGAAACCGCACCCTTTAAGCCCGTTATTCTGGAACGATCTGCGTCACGCTGTAGTGACCGGTACCCGCCGGCACCAGCTTCTGATGCAGCCACGGCAGCAGCTCTTCCATCTGTGCTTTCAGCTTCCACGGCGGGTTAATCACGATCATGCCGGAGGCAGTCATGCCGCGTTGATCGCTATCCGGGCGCACCGCCAGTTCGATCTGCAAGATGTTGCGGATGTTGCTGGCTTCCAGGTCTTTAATCATGTGTTTGATTTGCTGGCGCAGCACCACCGGATACCACAGCGCATACACACCGGTAGCAAAGCGTTTGTAGCCTTCCTGAATGCCTTTCACCACATCCTGATAATCGCTTTTCATTTCGTACGGCGGATCGATCAGAATCAGACCACGACGGCTCAGCGGAGGCAGTTTGGCTTTTAACTGCTGATAGCCGTCGCCACGCGCTACGCGTGCACGGGCATCTTTGCTGAATTCGGAACGTAGCAGCGGATAGTCGCTGGAGTGCAGTTCGGTCAGCTCCAGCTTGTCCTCTTCACGCAGCAGATAGCGGGCGATCAGCGGCGAGCCTGGGTAGTAGCGCAAGGTGCCATGCGGGTTGAGGTTGCGAACGGCCGTCAGATAAGGCTTCAGCAGTTCTGGCGCGTCCGGCTGCTGCCAGATGCGCGCAATGCCTTCCAGATATTCACCGGTACGCTCGGCGTGCTCTCCGCTCAGCTGGTAACGTCCGGCACCGGCGTGGGTATCCAGATAGAGAAACGGTTTTTCCTTCTCCATCAGGGCGGTGAGGATCAGGCTTTCAACGGTATGTTTGAGCACGTCGGCATGGTTGCCGGCATGAAAACTGTGGCGATAACTCAGCATAAAAAAGAGGGGTCCGCGGTTGGATCAAAGGAGATAAAAACATCGTGTGTGGCGCGATTATAGCCGCGCTGCGTAAAAATTGCTGACGTTTCGGCGCTCGCGCTTTTTTCTTTACGGGTCCATTCTCAGTAGCATTGATTTTCACGTTAACTGACCGCATGTTAGAAAGATTGCGTCGCGCTATTGCGCGCCACCCCCACTCCATGAAGAAAGGACTGCGCTTATGACCAATCCGTTACTCACCCCTTACACGCTACCGCCGTTTTCCGCGATCAAGCCTGAGCACGTGGTTCCCGCTGTGACTGAAGCGCTGAACAATTGCCGCGCTGAAGTTGAACGCGTTGTAGCACAGGGTGCACCTTACACTTGGGACAATTTAGTGCAGCCACTGGCAGAAGTGGATGATCGTCTGAGCCGTATTTTCTCGCCGGTGAGCCACCTGAATTCGGTGAAGAACAGCCCGGAACTGCGTGAAGCTTATGAGCAGACGCTGCCGCTGCTGTCAGAATACAGCACCTGGGTGGGACAGAACGAAGGCCTGTATCAGGCTTATCGCGATCTGAAACAGGGCGACAGCTATGCCGCGCTGGATATCGCACAGAAGAAAGCGGTGGATAACGCACTGCGTGATTTCGAACTCTCCGGTATCGGTCTCGATAAAGAGAAGCAGAAACGCTACGGCGAAATCGCCGCGCGCCTGTCTGAGCTGGGTTCGACCTACAGCAACAACGTGCTCGACGCCACCATGGGCTGGAGCAAGTTGATCACCGATGAAGCCGATCTGGCGGGCATGCCAGAAAGCGCGCTGGCTGCGGCTAAAGCGCAGGCCGAAGCTAAAGAACAAGAAGGCTGGCTGCTGACGCTGGATATCCCAAGCTATCTGCCAGTCATGACCTATTGCGATAACGCCGCGCTGCGTGAAGAGATGTACCGCGCCTATTCAACGCGTGCTTCTGAGCAGGGTCCCAACGCCGGTAAATGGGATAACGGCCCGATCATGGCCGAAGAGCTGGCGCTGCGTCACGAGCTGGCACAGCTGCTGGGCTTTGACTCCTTCGCGCACAAATCACTGGCGACCAAGATGGCTGAGAACCCGGCTCAGGTGATCGACTTTCTGACCGACCTCGCCAAACGTGCGCGTCCGCAGGGTGAGAAAGAGTTAGCTCAGCTGCGCGCCTTCGCCAAAAAAGAGTATGGCGTTGACGAGATGAATCCGTGGGATCTCACCTATTACGGCGAGAAGCAGAAACAGCATCTCTACACCATCAGCGATGAGCAGTTACGTCCGTACTTCCCGGAAGAGCGCGCGGTGAGCGGCCTGTTTGAAGTGGTGAAACGCATTTATGGCATCACCGCCAAAGAGCGTAAAGACGTGGATGTGTACCATCAAGACGTGCGCTTCTTCGACCTGTTCGATGAAAGCGGCGAGCTGCGCGGCAGCTTCTATCTTGACCTGTATGCGCGTGAACACAAGCGTGGCGGGGCGTGGATGGACGATTGCGTGGGTCAGATGCGTAAAGCCGATGGCAGTCTGCAGAAGCCGGTCGCGTACCTGACCTGTAACTTCAACCGTCCGGTACAGGGCAAGCCTGCACTGTTTACCCACGATGAAGTCACCACCTTGTTCCACGAGTTTGGTCACGGCCTGCACCACATGCTGACGCGCATCGAAGCGCCGGGCGTGTCGGGCATCAGCGGTGTGCCGTGGGATGCGGTCGAGCTGCCGAGCCAGTTTATGGAAAACTGGTGCTGGGAGCCGGACGCGCTGGCGTTTATCTCCGGCCACTACGAGACCGGCGAACCGCTGCCGAAAGATCTGCTGGATAAAATGCTGGCAGCAAAAAACTATCAGGCGGCGCTGTTTATCCTGCGTCAGCTGGAGTTCGGCCTGTTCGACTTCCGCATGCACACCGAATTCAATCCGGAAAAAGGTGCGCAGATCCTCGAAACCCTGCGTGAAGTGAAAAAGCAGGTTGCCGTGGTGCCAAGCCCGGAATGGGGCCGCTTCCCGCATGCGTTCAGCCACGTCTTCGCCGGCGGTTATGCCGCAGGTTACTACAGCTATCTGTGGGCCGACGTGCTGGCGGCGGATGCCTATTCGCGCTTCGAAGAAGAGGGCATCTTCAACCGTGAAACCGGCCAGTCGTTCCTCGACAACATCCTGACGCGCGGCGGTTCCGAAGAGCCAATGGAGCTGTTCAAACGCTTCCGTGGCCGTGAACCACAGCTGGATGCGATGCTGGAACACTACGGAATTCAGGGATAAGCCTGCTTGTGAAAATCGGTTTAATCGATGAATCAGGCGCCGGAGACGGCGCCTTATTACATCTGGCGCAGCGCTGGGGCTTACAGCATGACGATCAGGCTGTAATGGCGCTGGTACTGACGCCGGAGCGCCTTGAGCTGCGCAAACAGGATGAGCCTAAACTGGGTGGCATCTTTGTGGATTTTGTCACCGGAGCTATGGCGCATCGCCGCAAGTTTGGCGGCGGTCGCGGCGAGGCGGTGGCGAAAGCGGTGGGCATCAAAGGCGGTTATTTGCCGGACGTGATCGACGCAACGGCAGGATTGGGGCGCGATGCCTTTGTGCTGGCGGCGCTGGGTTGCCGGGTGCGCATGCTGGAACGCCATCCGGTGGTTGCGGCTCTGCTCGATGATGGCTTACGTCGTGGCTATGAAGATGCGGAGATTGGCGGCTGGCTGCGCGAACGTCTGACGCTGCTGCATGTGGTGAGTCAGCAGGCGTTGAGTGATATCACGCCCGCGCCAGATGTGGTGTATCTCGATCCGATGTATCCCCATCGTCAAAAGAGCGCGATGGTGAAGAAGGAGATGCGGGTGTTTCAGTCGCTGGTGGGACCCGATGAGGATGCCGATGCGCTGCTGGAACCCGCTCGTCGTCTGGCGAAGAAGCGCATTGTGGTGAAACGCCCGGATTACGCGCCGCCGTTAGCGGGCGTTGCAACCCAATCGGCCGTGGTCACCAAAAGCCATCGCTTTGATATTTATCCGCCATTGGTATGATTCTGCATAATAGCGTTGCGGCGTGATTTATCGCGCGGGCTTTAAAGACGCGCGATGTATGAAGTGAACCCCGAAAGTTGGACACCATTCCAACGAGTAGGGGGAACTACAATGAGCAGTCGTAAGCATTCACCGGAATTTAAAAAACAGGCCGTTCTGCATCTTCTCAA
>NZ_JBBCKX010000020.1:0-98764 GCF_037153115.1 Pantoea sp. USMM079 | reverse complement strand
TTTGCGCAGCGGCAGCATCCAGTGTCTTTCCGTTCCCGCTGACTGCCAGGCGTGCAGCAGACCCAGCGCATAAAAACCTTTATCAAAGAGGGTCAGAGAGTGGTCGGGGGTTTGTGGGATAAGCTGAGCGGCAAGATCGGCTTCGCCGACAGCTGAGACGCTGTCGAACGCTACTGCTGACAACAGATGGCTGGTGACTTCCATCTGACAGACCATACGCACCTGCGGCCACTCAGAGCACTTATTAATATTGGCCGTTCGCCCGAAGGCGGCATCATTTTCTGGTGTATCAGGCGTGCGCCATACGGTGCCATCCACCGCCATCAGCGTCAGTCCGTTCCAGTGAGACAGCGGGGTCTTTTCAAACCACAGGCGCTGTGTTTTCTCAAACATCAGCCGGATAACATCTTCTCCAAATCGCTGCCGGGCCTGCACAACTGCGCTGGGCGCAACAAAGGGCCTTTTCCCCGGCAGAAGGATATCCAGGTGTGAGACGAGCTGGGTCATCGAATGGGAGCGAAAAAGTGCCATGCCGGTTACAGCCCAGACCATCATTTCCATCGATAAACGGCGCTTTCGTAACGTCACTGTCCCGGTATCAGCGAGACACTCGTCAATGAGTTCAGGAGAAAGGAGATCGGAAAGCCCCGAGAATTCCTGAGGCGTAAACTTATGAACGATATCGAGAGCCTGACTGAGAAGCATAAAAAAATCCGTAATCCCTGAGAGATTACGGATTCTTGCAGAACTGCCGGATCGTTCAACCGATCATTTTTGTCTTAACTGATTGGCATTAAGCTTAACGCTCCCTTTTTTCATTTGTTCATTTGTTCATTTGTTCATTTGTTCATTTGTTCATTCAGATATTATGCATGTGCAATTGGCGTGGCATGCTGGTCAGCTTTACGCAGCAGCATCACCAGATAGACCAGCGCCACAGCGGCTATCATCACAAACAGCAAACGGTCAGAGTAATTTTGCATCAGCATCGATGTCATACCCGGCCCGACCAGGCTGCCGATGGTGTAGCTAAACAACAGCGCCTGATTCATGGCAACCAGTTCATGATGCGCAACGGTTTCACATGCCCATGACATCGCCACTGGATAGAGCGTGAAGCCAGCCAGTCCCAAAACAAACAGTGCAGGCGCCATAGCAGTATCGCCCAACATGGCGATAGCACCCAGAATCACCACAAACACCTGAACGCGCAACACCATCAGGCGCCCAAAACGGTCGGCAAGACGACCCACCGGCCACTGACCGACAATGCCCGAACTCACCAGCAGCGCCATCCAGTATCCGACGTTGGCATCACTCATTCCCCGATGCGACAGATACAACGGCATCAGACCATACAGTGAGCCCAGTACGATACCGGAAATAATGCAGCCGTTGATGCCCAGACGTGAACTGCGACGGCGCAACATGGTCCAGATACGACCGGTAGAAGCCTCTTCAGTCGCTGAGCTGGCATTAACACGCAGAAAGACCACTGGCAGCACGGCGCAGACGATCAGCGCGGTGACCCATGGAATGACATGCAGAAGTTCAGTCGAAACGCGGCTCACCAGCAACTGGCCTGCCACCGTGCCCAGATAATAGATAATCATATAGGCAGCCAACAGTTGACCGCGATTACGCACTGTACCGCTGCACAGCAACGCACTCTCCACCACCACCCAGATCAGCGCACAACCGACACCCGCAACAAAACGCAGCGCAGTCCAGCTGTAGAAGCCTTCTAACAACACCATTCCCATAGTTGCGACGGCAAACAGGGCGCTGGCCAGATAGAAACAGCGATTAAAGCCATAGCGGTTGATTAACCAGCCTGCGAGCAATGTCCCCAGCAGATTCCCGGTGTAATAGGCTGAGCTGGCCATACCCACCTGCCATGTCGGCAGTTGATCGTGAGTAAGCCAAAGCGGTACCAGCGTATTAAGCACAGCAATAGACACCGTCATGAGCATTAAGCCGCAAAGCAGCAACACGACGGGGCGTGACCAGGTAGACATAGGGATTAAAAACCAAAGAAATGGAGATAATTGCGCGCAGTTTGCCATTCGCTATTTTAAAGTCAACGGGCAAAAAAACACCACAGCACAATTTGCTGCTGAACAATTTATTATTTTTATCTTCAGCAGCTTAGAGGAGATATATCATTATAAAAACTCAATGCTATCTGCATGAATTTATGGATTTTAGTGTTTTAAGCGACTCTACTGACGATAACGTTTATTTCTGATTAATTCTTACTAAAAAATAATCGCTCGCTCCTGAAAATAAAAACCCGGCATTGCCGGGTTTGACTATCAGAAAGCTGGGGTTAACCAATGATTTCCAATCCGCCCATATAAGGGCGTAGCACTTCTGGTACTTCGATACGGCCGTCAGCCTGCTGGTAGTTTTCCAGCACCGCCACCAATGTACGTCCAACTGCCAGGCCTGAACCGTTCAGTGTGTGCACCAGGCGAGGCTTCTTGTCGGTTTTACTGCGGCAGCGAGCCTGCATGCGACGCGCCTGGAAATCCCACATGTTGGAACAAGAAGAGATCTCACGATAGGTATCCTGCGCCGGCAGCCACACTTCAAGATCGTAGGTTTTGGCCGAACCAAAGCCCATATCACCAGTACACAGCAGCACCTTACGGTACGGCAGGTTCAGCAACTGCAGGACTTTCTCAGCGTGACCAACCAACTCTTCCAGTGCGTCCATTGAAGTCTCAGGCGCAACAATGTGCACCATCTCAACTTTGTCGAACTGGTGCATACGAATCAGACCACGCGTGTCGCGTCCGTAAGAACCTGCTTCAGAGCGGAAGCACGGCGTGTGCGCGGTGAGTTTTATCGGCAGATTTTCTTCTTCCACGATCTCATCACGCACCAGGTTGGTCAGCGGCACTTCCGCCGTCGGGATCAGTGCGTAGTTGCTGCTGCCCGCTTCTTCACCCAAAGGCTTGGTGTGGAACAGGTCTTCACCAAACTTAGGTAATTGACCCGTACCAAACAGCGTCTCATGGTTAACCAGATACGGCACGTAAGTTTCCAGATACCCGTGCTGCTGAGTATGCAGATCAATCATGAACTGGCTGAGTGCACGATGCAGACGAGCGATCTGACCCTGCATCACGATGAAACGTGAACCGGTCAGTTTCACTGCAGCGGCAAAATCCAGCCCTTTAACCGCTTCACCCAGCTCAACATGGTCTTTTACCGGAAAATCGAACTGACGGGGCTGACCCCAGCGGCTGACTTCCTGATTCTCAGTATCATCTTTACCCAGCGGCACTTCATCGACCGGCAGGTTAGGCAGCGAGAGGGCAAAATCGCGGATGGTATTTTGCAGTGTATCCAGCTCAACCTTCGCCGCATCCAGGCGTTCGCCCAGCACGTTCACTTCCTGACGCAGTGGCTCGATGTCTTCCCCACGCGCTTTGGCCTGACCGATGGATTTGGATCGGGAGTTACGCTCTGCCTGCAGATTTTCAGTTTCTACCTGCAGTACTTTACGACGCTCTTCGAGCGAGCGCAGCGTTTCCACATCCAGTTTGAATCCTCGGCGTGCCAGTTTTTCAGCGACTGCGTCTGGCTCATTACGCAGCAGATTGGGATCGAGCATGCTTATCCTGTGTAATTAAGGTTGGTTGAACGAATGAAGGGATGCATCCCACTGGAATGCATTGAAATACTTGCTCACCTTACCGTAAGGCGTTTATCAGCGGTAGCGTTTTATCGGGCTATTTTGATCCTGTTCAGCCAACCAGGCGAGTTTTTCGCCGATTTTCCCTTCAAGCCCCCGATTGGTGGGTTGATAGTAGCGCGTTTGCGCCATTTCAGGTGGGAAGAACACCTCTCCGGCAGCGTAAGCATTGGGTTCGTCATGTGCATAACGATATTCTTTGCCCAGCCCCATCTCTTTCATTAATTTGGTGGGCGCATTGCGCAGGTGCTCTGGCACATCATAATCCGGGAATTCTCGTGCGTCGCGCATGGCCGCCTTGAACGCCGTATAAACCGCATTACTTTTGGGCGCGCAGGCCAGATAGACGATCGCCTGTGCGATGGCGCGCTCACCTTCTGCAGGCCCGACGCGAGTGAAACAATCCCACGCTGAGATAGCGACCTGCATGCCGCGCGGATCGGCGTTGCCCACATCTTCAGAAGCGATCGCCAGTAAACGGCGTGCAACATATAACGGGTCGCCGCCGGCCGTAATAATGCGGGCATACCAATACAGGGCGGCATCCGGTGCTGAACCGCGCACGGATTTATGCAGCGCCGAAATCAGATCATAAAAACGGTCGCCTTTGTTATCAAAGCGCGCCGCTCTTTCGCCGGATACTTCATTTAACAGCTGAGGCGTCAGTTCACGCTGACCTTGCGCGTTGCTCTCTGCCATATCCGCCATCATTTCCAGCGTATTCAGTGCACGACGCGCATCGCCGTTAACCAACTCAGCAATCATGCGCCGGGTGTTTTCTGGGAGCAGAATGTCGCTATTTCCATACCCTCGCGCACTGTCCTCCATCGCCTGGGTGAGCACCTGTTCAATATCTTCCGTGGTGAGCGATTTCAGCAGATAGACACGAGCACGCGATAGCAGTGCCGAGTTGAGTTCAAACGATGGATTCTCGGTGGTCGCACCGATAAAGGTAATGGTGCCATCTTCAATATGGGGCAGGAATGCATCCTGCTGGCTTTTATTAAAACGATGCACCTCATCCACAAACAGGATGGTACGGCGGCCCAGTTGACGATTCTGCCGCGCGCGCTCGATGGCTTCACGGATCTCTTTCACGCCAGATGTCACGGCAGAAATTCGCTCAACATCCGCCTTGCCATAGTGCGCAATAATCTCTGCCAGCGTTGTTTTCCCTGTTCCTGGCGGCCCCCACAAAATCATTGAGTGCAAATGCCCGGCTTCAATCGCGCGCGGCAGCGGTTTACCCGCCGCCAGCAGATGCTGTTGCCCGATATACTGCTGCAATGTGGCTGGCCGCATACGCGCGGCCAGCGGCTGGAACTCATTTGAAGAGGCGAAATCCAGGGACAGGTTACTCACCGCGACCTCACTGACGTTGATCGTCCACCGTTACCCCTTTTGGCGGTGTAAAGGTGAACTTATCTGGGCTAATCGCACCGTTTTTCTGGCTCTTCAGCTGATAATCACTGTGTTGACCATCTTGCTCAATCGCACTGAATTTGTTGATGGTTCCGGATGCAGAGACGTTGATGGTGAATTGCTTCAGGTTGCCATCGCTGCTTTTTGGCGTCAGTTCGAAATTATCACCCTGCTGCTTGATGTTGTACTGCTGCCAGTCGCTTGGCTGATTTCGGGCAATCAGCATGAATGGCGTATTGCTGGTGGCGTTCTGCAGCAGGCTAACGCTGGCTTGCTCGACAAACGGATTATAGAACCACAGGTTTTTACCGTCGGAGATAATCACGCTTTCGTCTGGCGCGGTCATATGCCAGTTGAATAAGCTTGGGCGTTTAACCCACAGCTCACCTTCACCATCCTGTACATTTGCACCGCTGCCATCTGTCACTTTCTGGCTAAAGCTGGCATGGAAGCTGTTCACTTTGTTCAGACGCTGCTGCAAATCGCTCGACGCATCCGCCAATACCGACGAAGAAACAAAACCGGCCAGCAGGCCGCAGGCAATAACGCGTAATTTCATCTGATTCGATTCCTTATTCATGGTTTCCCGACACTTACTGCATTAAACGTAGTTGCCGCTCTGTCTGTTCGACAGAAGAAAAAGCCGAAAGCTCCCAACGATATGGGGATCGTTCTGCAGATAAACAACGGGCCAGTGTTAACTGGCCCAGAAGTAAGTCATGGCGTGCGCTAGATTACATCTCATGCGGCGGCGGTGATAGCACCTCGCGGTTACCATTATGGCCCGGTTCAGAGACAATACCCTGCGCCTCCATCTGTTCAATGATGCGGGCTGCACGGTTGTAACCAATACGGAACTGACGCTGAACACCGGAGATAGAGGCGCGACGTTTCTCGACCACAAATGAGACCGCCTGATCGAACAGCGGATCAAGCTCTTCATCACCATCAAGACCGCCCGCTGTGCTCTCGCTCTCTTCACCCGCGGTAATGCTGTCGATGTATTGCGGACGTCCACGAGCTTTCCAGTCCTGCACCACCGCATGCACTTCCTGATCGCGCACGAAGGCGCCGTGGACACGCACCGGCATTGAGGAGTTAGGCGGCATGTACAGCATGTCACCCATCCCCAGCAGTGATTCCGCGCCGCCTTGATCAAGAATGGTACGTGAGTCAATTTTACTGGACACCGTAAAGGCGATACGCGTTGGGATGTTGGCTTTGATCAAGCCGGTAATCACATCCACCGACGGACGCTGGGTTGCCAGCACCAGGTGAATACCCGCCGCACGCGCTTTCTGTGCCAGACGAGCAATCAACTCTTCAACTTTCTTACCCACCGCCATCATCAGATCGGCGAATTCATCGACCAGCACCACGATATACGGCAGTTTTTCCAGCACTGGCGGCGTAGTGTCCATGCTGTCACCCGGCTTCCAGAACGGATCTGGAATTGGACGCCCCATGGCAGCAGCCTGCTCAATTTTCTCGTTGTAACCGGCAAGATTACGCACGCCCAGCGCAGACATCAGTTTATAGCGGCGTTCCATCTCACCCACACTCCAGCGCAGCGCGTTCGCTGCATCTTTCATGTCGGTGACCACCTCAGTCAGCAAATGCGGAATGCCTTCGTAGACGGAGAGCTCCAGCATTTTCGGGTCGATCATGATAAAGCGCACTTCTTCTGGTGTGGCTTTATACAGCATGCTGATGATCATGGTGTTCACACCAACCGACTTACCGGAACCGGTCGTACCGGCAACCAGCAGGTGCGGCATCTTCGCCAGATCGGCCACCACCGGCTGGCCCGAAATGTCTTTACCCAGCACCACTGACAACGGTGACGGGTTATCACGGAACTTGTCGCAATCCAGCACTTCGCGCAGATACACGGTTTGGCGATGTTTGTTCGGTAATTCCAGGCCGACGTAAGGTTTGCCTGGAATCACTTCCACCACACGCACCGCGACGGCAGAGAGCGAACGGGCCAAATCGCGCGACAGGTTAGAGATACGTGCGGCTTTCACGCCAGGAGCGAGATCCAGCTCAAAGCGGGTGATAACCGGGCCAGGCGAGATGCCCACCACCTCAGCTTTCACACGATAATCGGCCAGACGCGCTTCAACCAGACGTGCAGTCTGCTCAAGCGCGAACATATCCACCGGTTCCTCTTCCGAAGGTGGAGAGGTCAGCAAATCAAGCGTCGGCAGCGGCGTAGAAGGCTTTTCCAGCGGACGTTCATGCCGAACCAGGAACGGATGGAACAGGCTATCTTGCGCAGGTGCGACCGGTTGAGGCGCTTCTGCTGGCGCAGCATAGCTTTCGGTCTCGGGTGATGACCATGGGCTATTGTGCTCACTCAGCGATGGCATGGCTTCCGGCTGCGGTGCTGCAGGTTGTTGCCACTGCGCAGGCGCTTCAGGTTGCGGTGCGACAGGCTGCTGCCATTGCGCAGGCGCTTCCGGTTGCGGTGCGGCAGGCTGCTGCCATTGCGCAGGCGCTTCCGGCTCAGGCGTGGCAGCGATGGTAAACAATGGCTCGCTTGGGCCGTCATCAACCAAATCTTTCATCGGCGAAAAATCAAAAGCTGATGAAGTATCAAGGTTAAATACTGGGCCTTCATTGGTATCAGATTGCTGATAGCGTTGTTGCTGCTGAGCGGCAAACTGATTAGCCAACTGCGCCTGATGTAAAGCCTCTTCATCTTCTTCGACTTGATGCTGTCCGGTCTCTGCATAGCGCTGCTGTTGCTGAGACGCAAACGCTTCACGCAGTTGGGCTTCCTGCAACGCGGCATCCTCTTCATGATCCTGTAACGGTTCATGATAGGTCGCGGTCATTTCAGGCAGTTGCTGTTCGGCTTCTTCGCGCGCTTTGTCTTCAGCCATACGCTGTGACGGCAACTTAATGCCGTAAGAAGCCAGTTCACGACGTGTTGGCAGTTTAACTTTGTTCGGACGCGGCAATTCAGGGCCAATACCCTGCTTCACCTGCGGGTTGTAATCGCGCTCCGGCACCACATCGAAAGCGGGTGTATACGCAGAAGCCGTTTTCGCTGCAGCTGCCCCCACTGCTGCGGCTGCCGCAGTGTTCAGAGAAGCAGATGATTGAGCGGCATCCTGCCAGTTCCCCATGCGTGGCCCTTCATCGTCATCAACGGGTGAAAACGCTGAAGGTGCAGGTTCGCCCGGAACTTCAAAGCGATACAGCGGCGGTGCGGGTTGAATAACCGGTTCAGGCGCAGGCGGTACCGCAACAGGTGCTTCTGCCGCTCGCACTTCCGGGGCATGAACAACAGGTGCCGCTTCGGCTGGTGCATTGAACACGGGGGAAGGCACAACTGGCGCCTGGTGTGCTGCTTCGGCGGTCACAGCAATGGCTGCAGCTGTCGCGGCACTGGCTTTGGCTAGCAGAGGATCATCCGGCAGCTGTTCGGCGATAGGCTCAGCCACCTTACGCGGCTTAGCCAGTAGAACGTCATCATCGTCGTCATGCGATTGCGCAGCACGCAGTTGAGGCGCAGCATGTTCGGCATGCTCTTCCTCTTCTTCGTACTCATCTTCTTCCTGCCAGGGTTCGTCATGACGAGAGCGGTTGCTGGCGAAGGTCAGCACGCCCATCACCACGCTCCCGATTTTTTCGGCGATCGTCAGCCACGACCAGCCTGTGTACAGGGTTATGCCTGCCGCCCAGACGCAGATCAGCGTTAAAGTACCGCCGGCAGAACTAAACCAGGGTGCCATCGCATTACTGACGAGGCTGCCAATCACACCGCCCGAAGCAAAGTACCAGATGTCATCGACGTTCAGCGCGGCTAAACCACAAGTGGTCACCACCAGCGCCAGCACGCCAATCAGGCGTAAGCCCACCGCAAAGTAATCGATGTAATCCTGGCGATCGCGCTGACGGAATGTAATCCAGCACAAACCAATGATGACCGGAGGTATGGCATACGCCATCACGCCGAAAATGAATAAGAGCGTATCCGCCAGCCATGCGCCGACACTACCACCCAAATTATGGATCGGTTCATGCCAGGCGGTCTGAGACCAGCTGGGATCGGAAGGGTTGAAGCTAACCAGCGACACCATCAAATAGATGGCGAACAGGGCCACAAGGATGAGCAACGCTTCCAGCAGCCTGCGTCCACTGCTCAGCGGTTGTAACGAAACGTCTTTATCTTCTGTATATTCCTGGCTCAAGAGAACTCTCCAGGTGCCTGTAAATTAAGAAGGCAACAGCGCCGGGCAAGCCCGACGCTGGTCCTGTATGAATTCACAGGAGTGTACCGAATTCCTGCAAGTTTTGCACCTGCCCTGCATTACCGGGTTTTGATCACCAGACGATTGCTCTGTTTGACCTCTTCCATCACCACGTAAGTACGGGTGTCGTTAACGCCCGGCAGGCGCAGCAAGGTTTCACCCAAAAGCTTACGGTAGGCGGACATGTCCGGTACACGGGTTTTCAACAGGTAGTCAAAGTCACCGGAAACGAGGTGACACTCTTGAGTTTCCTCAAGTTTTTGCACAGCGGCGTTAAATTGTTCAAACACATCTGGCGCACCACGATTCAGAGTAATCTCAACGAATACCAGCAGTGAAGCATCCAGATAATGTGGGTTCAGTTGTGCGGTGTAACCCAAAATGAAGCCCTGACGTTCCAGGCGACGCACACGCTCAAGACACGGCGTAGGTGATAAGCCAACACGTTTTGAAAGCTCAACATTAGAAATACGGCCGTCTTTTTGCAATTCATTCAGAATGTTTCTGTCGATACGGTCCAGATCTTTTCCGGGGCGTTTCTTATTGTCTACCATTATTATTGTCTCTCTTAATTCCTTCCCTTTACCTGCCACACCCTGAAAACGCTCATTGTTCAGGGCCTTACTGAAGTGAAGACGATAAGTCTGTGCAGTAACGCTTCCATCCGTATGACGCATGTTGTCTGTCCACATCATGCGTCATTACCAATGTCAGACTGAGTTTATCCGGCAAAAACGTGCAAAACAGAAATGAAATTCTGTTTTGAACCGCTAAATATTCTCCGCTTCTGGTAATGTTTTCGCAAAACAGCAGGCGATTGTCAAAGTAAAACATCCAAATTCAGTACAAGATGCCAGATAGAGTTCTGGGTTGCTGTTTTTAAATGAGAATTTTTATGCTGCTGCACCAGAATTTGCCGAGCATTGCCCCCTTTTGGCGCAATCGACGTGCAGAATTTGCACTCATCGACTACGCCGCTTGCAGCGATTGTTATCAAAATTGCTGAAACCTTTTTTTGCTGCGCTAATTTCCCTACAATCAAAAACTATGTTGTCGCAAAAAACTGAGGAACGCATGAGTACGGCCAAACACAGTAAGCTGCTCATTTTAGGCTCCGGCCCTGCCGGATATACTGCGGCAGTCTATGCCGCCCGCGCTAACCTGAATCCGGTTTTGATTACCGGGCTGGAAAAAGGCGGTCAGCTCACCACCACAACTGAAGTGGAGAATTGGCCAGGCGATCCGAACGATCTGACAGGCCCGGCGTTGATGGAACGTATGCAAGAGCATGCCGAGAAATTCAACACCGAAATTATTTTCGACCATATTCATACGGTAGATTTGCAGAATCGCCCGTTCCGTTTAACGGGGGACAGTGGCGAATACACCGCTGACGCGCTGATCATTGCTACTGGCGCCTCCGCACGTTATCTCGGCCTGCCCTCTGAAGAAGCGTTCAAAGGCAAAGGCGTTTCCGCCTGTGCGACCTGTGACGGTTTCTTTTATCGCAATCAAGAAGTCGCGGTGATTGGTGGCGGTAATACCGCGGTGGAAGAGGCCCTTTACCTGGCAAATATCGCGGCGAAAGTCCATTTGATTCACCGTCGTGATAGCTTCCGTGCGGAAAAAATCCTGATCGATCGTCTGATGGATAAAGTGCGCAACGGCAACATCGTACTGCACACCGATCGCACACTGGAAGAAGTGGTCGGCGATCAGATGGGTGTCACCGGTGTGAAACTGCTTTCCACCAAAGGTGAAGAGCCGGAAACGCTGGATGTTGCCGGGCTGTTTGTGGCGATTGGTCATAGCCCGAATACTGCCATTTTCGACGGCCAGCTGGCGCTGGAAAACGGCTATATCAAAGTGCAGTCCGGTCTGCAGGGCAATGCGACCCAGACCAGCATTCCTGGCGTGTTTGCGGCGGGTGACGTGATGGATCATATTTATCGCCAGGCGATCACCTCTGCCGGCACCGGCTGTATGGCGGCGCTGGATGCAGAACGCTATCTTGACGGGCTTGTTAAAACCGATCTGTAACTTGTTAATAAGCTGATCATAATTGCAAAGAGGCGACCTGTTTAGGTCGCCTTTTTTATTGCCTGCATGCTAAAGTTCATGCGCTTAATATTTCCGGATACTTTATCCGGTTTTGCCTCTCTCCATCAGTGATCAAACGGCTTCGCATGGAAAAATCACGGCAGCAACATCTTCTTCGCTGGCTACGTCAGCAACGTCTTCATGGCGCACGAAGTTTACGTGCCGCATCGCTATTCGGTTTTGCCGGTGCACTGGTGATTATTGCTCAAGCCTGGTTGCTGGCCTCGCTGCTGCAGAATCTTATTGTCGCCCAACAACCGCGCGGTGCCCTGCTGACTGATTTCATCCTGCTGCTGTTGTGCTTTGCTCTTCGCGCAGGTCTGCACTATGCACGAGAAATGGCAGGTTACCGTGCTGGCGTTGCCATCCGCCGCGCTCTGCGCAAGCAGGTACTGGATAAGCTGAATGATTTAGGTCCTGCCTGGGTTCAGGGCAAACCAGCGGGAAGCTGGGCAACGCTGCTGCTTGAGCAAATTGAAGAGATGCAAGAGTATTACGCGCGGTATCTGCCACAGATGTCACTGGCCGTTTTTATTCCCTTCGCCATCCTGATCGCTATCTTCCCGATTAACTGGGCGGCAGGATTGATCCTGCTCGCGACCGCACCGCTGATTCCGATTTTCATGGCGATGGTCGGCATGGGTGCCGCCGATGCAAACCGTCGCAACTTCCTCGCACTGGCACGTCTGAGCGGCGATTTTTATGACCGCCTGCGCGGGCGTGAAACCTTGCGCCTGTTCTACAGGGCTGCCGCTGAACAGCAGGCGATTGCTGAAAGCACCACGGATTTTCGTCAGCGCACCATGGAAGTGCTGCGCCTTGCTTTTCTCTCTTCCGCAGTGCTGGAATTCTTTGCCTCACTGGCTATTGCCGTGGTCGCGGTCTATTTCGGCTTCTCCTATCTTGGCGAACTCAATTTTGGTCATTACGGCACTGGCGTGACCTTGTTTGCTGGATTCCTGGCACTGATATTGGCGCCTGAGTTTTTCCAGCCGCTGCGCGATCTGGGTACTTTTTACCACGCTAAAGCGCAAGCTGTTGGGGGCGCCGATGCACTGGATCGTTTTCTTAACGAAAGTCCGGAAATCCCAGCTTCCGCCTCCAGCCTGTCAGTCGCTTTCGATACCCCTTTAAGCCTTGAAGCACAAGATTTGGTGGTGATGACAGCCAAAGGTGAAGCGTTATCACAGCCGCTGAATTTTACGCTTGAGGCGAATAAACGCGTGGCGCTGGTGGGTCAGAGTGGAGCGGGTAAATCAGCACTGATGAACGTGTTGCTCGGTTTTCTGCCCTATCAGGGATCGCTGCGGGTCAATGGGCAGGAACTGCGGGATATCAGCCGTGAGAACTGGCAGCAGCATCTGGCGTGGGTGGGTCAAAATCCCCATTTGCCCGCGACCACGTTGCGCGAAAACCTGTCTCTCAACAGCAGCATGGATGAAGCAACACTGCGCAGCATTTTGCAACAGGCGGGCGTGGATGAGTTTCTCGCCCGCTTACCGCAAGGCCTCGACACCCCCATTGGCGATGGAGGAATGGGCCTTTCTGTTGGCCAGGCACAACGCGTCGCCGTTGCGCGTGCACTGTTGAAACCGGCACAACTACTGCTGCTGGACGAGCCCGGTTCAGGTCTTGATAGCCAAAGTGAACAGCATGTGTTGCGCGCATTAAACCAGGCAGCCACACAGCAAACCACCCTCATGATCACCCACCAACTTCACGAACTTGCCAGTTGGGATGAAGTTTGGGTGATGCAATCCGGGCAACTGGTGCAGCAGGGGCAGTGGCAACAACTGATTGCTCAGGACGGGCCGTTGCGTGCCATGGTGCAGCATCGCCAGCAGGAGATTGTCTGATGAATCCACTATTGCCGTTTCTGCGCCTGTTTCGTCGTCATCCCTGGCGTTTAGGTCTGGGCATCGTGTTAGCCATTGCGACTTTGCTCGCCAGTATCGGCTTGCTCACCCTATCTGGCTGGTTCCTTGCCGCCTCATCGCTGGCTGGCGTGGCTGGCCTGTACAGTTTCAACTATATGTTGCCCGCAGCAGGAGTGCGTGGCGCGGCCATCACTCGCACTGCGTCGCGTTACTTCGAACGCTTAGTCAGTCACGATGCCACTTTCAGGGTGTTGCAGCATTTGCGTGTGTTCACCTTTAGCAAACTGATCGCACTGGCCCCCGAACAACTGGCCTGTTTCAGACAGGGCGAACTGCTTAACCGCTTTGTCAGTGATGTCGATACGTTAGACCATCTCTATCTGCGCGTCATTTCACCGCTGGTCGGCGCGGCGGTAGTGATAGTGGTAGTCACTTGCGGTCTGGCGATATTGGATGTGCCACTGGCGCTGCTGTTGGGCGGGATGATGTTGCTGACGCTTTTGCTCATGCCGCCGCTGTTCTGGCGATTAGGCACCTCAGCCGGGCATCGCATCGCCCAGCACCAAGCCAGCTGGCGTTTGCAACTGACGCAATGGGTAACCGGACTGGCTGAACTGCAAATTTATGGTGCTGCGGCCTTATGGCGTCAAAAACTGGATGCGGAGGAAATGCGCTGGCAGCAGGCACAGCAGCGTCAGCATCGTCTGCAAGCGCTGGCACAAAGCCTGTTATTGTTAATCAGCGGATCAACCGTCGTCTTGGTGCTGTGGATCTCCGCAGCGGGCGTGGGCGGCGATAGCGCACCTGGCGCATTCATCGCACTTTTCGTGTTCTGCGGCCTGGCGGCATTTGAAGCGCTGGCACCGGTAGCAGGCGCTTTTTTGCCGCTTTCGCAGGTCACTGGTGCGGCGCAACGCGTACAGGAAATCATTGAGCAAGCGCCTCTGATTCGTTTTCCATCCTCGACCGTGCCCTCTGATTCGGGCATCAGCCTGACGCTGGAAAAAATCACTTTCAGCTATCCGCAGCGACCGGAACCGGTACTCAGGCACTTCTCGCTGACACTGCGCACCGGTGAGCATCTGGCACTGCTCGGCCCCACCGGCTGCGGCAAATCCAGTTTGCTGGCACTGATCACGCGTGGCTGGCAGGCGCAGCAGGGTGACATTCGACTGAATAATATTCCCCTAGCTGAGTGGGACGAAAAAAGTCTGCGTCAACGTATCAGCGTGGTCACGCAGCGCGTGCATCTGTTTAGTCAGACGTTACGCGATAATTTACTGCTGGCACACCCTGCCGCCAGTGATGAACAACTGAATGCAGTACTGCATCAGGTTGGACTCACCCATTTGGCGGAACATGATGAAGGGCTCAACGCGTGGATGGGTGAAGGTGGCCGCCCGCTGTCGGGAGGCGAATTGCGTCGCCTGGCCATTGCGCGCGCCCTGCTGCACAACGGCGATCTGTGGTTGCTTGATGAGCCCACCGAAGGCCTGGACGCCACCACCGAACAGCAGATATTGACGCTGTTGCGCCAGGTCAGTCAGGGTAAGGCGGTAATCATGGTGACCCATCGCCTCAGTGGCCTGGCAACAATGGATCGTATTTGCGTGATGGACCAGGGACAGATTATTGAGTCGGGCACGCATGACGAATTAATCTCAAAAGCAGGACGCTATTGGCGTTTCCACCAGCGCTTTGCGCTATAGTCTTAGCGAGCAGCCCGAAGGGTAATTGACGCAATGAGACTGGTACAACTTTCACGGGATTCATTAAATTTTCCTCCGCCGGAGATGGCGCTGCGCGAGCCGAATGGATTATTGGCGATGGGCGGCGACCTCTCCCCTGCCCGACTGATGAACGCCTATCAGCGCGGCATTTTCCCCTGGTTTTCGCCCGGCGATCCGATTCTATGGTGGTCGCCCGATCCGCGTGCCGTGATGCTGCCTGAATCTTTTCATCTCAGCCGCAGCATGGCGCGTTTTCATCGCCGTTCACCTTTTCGCGTTACCATGAATCATGCTTTCCCGCAGGTACTGGAAGGCTGTGCCAGCGGCAGACAAGAAGGCACCTGGATTACCTTTGAGGTGAAACGCGCCTGGCTTCGTTTGTACGAGCTGGGTCACGCGCATTCGATTGAAGTCTGGAATGATAATCGGCTGGTAGGCGGCATGTATGGTCTGGCGCTTGGGCAGATTTTTTGTGGCGAGTCGATGTTTAGCCGCCAGGAAAATGCGTCAAAAACTGCGCTGTGGGTGTTCTCTCAGCATTTTCTCGCTCATCAGGGACGCTTGATTGATTGCCAGGTGCTTAACCCACATACGGCTTCGTTGGGCGCCGTTGAAATCCCGCGTGTCGATTATTTACAGTACGTGCAAACACTGGCGTGGCAGCCTGTTTTAAGCGGTTGCTGGCAAACACAAACCCTTTTTTGACCCTGCTCGCAGATGTTTTGCACACAATTCCCGACAAAAGTGATACAATAAGCGAGTTTGGTATGTCGTCCGCGCTTCGCTGTGGCGAGCCGGAATTGCCAGGTTGGGAATCTCATCCATTTCCCGAAGCTGTTACCGTTGTGCACTTGATGCCAATTGCGACAACTTCTTAGCCCGCTAATCCCCCGCAGACGTCAATAAAAACACCCGAATTTTTCCGTAATGCACGCGCAATGGCGCGACGCACGGCGAAGCGTTGGCAAAATCGCCAACGGTTCTTTACATAAATCATGGAATTCGGCATTATCTTGCCGGTTCAACAGTTTGGTAGTTCACCCCAGAGGATTCGATGGCCAAAGAAGACAATATTGAAATGCAAGGTACCGTACTGGATACGTTACCTAACACCATGTTCCGCGTAGAACTTGAAAACGGGCACGTGGTTACCGCTCATATCTCCGGTAAAATGCGCAAAAACTACATCCGCATCCTGACGGGCGACAAAGTGACTGTCGAGTTGACCCCGTACGACCTGAGCAAAGGCCGCATTGTCTTCCGTAGTCGCTAAGTTGTTGTCCACATCTCGCGTTTGTGGCAATTAACTGAGCGCGAAAAAAAAGGCCGGATTTTCATCCGGCCTTTTCTTATCTGCAACTCAGCACATCAGTGCACAGTCCCTTCGGTTTTCCGTTTTTCCGCACTCAGGAAATGGTAGGTCAGCTGGTTTTTTTCTTTATCCAGCGCCACCGAGACTGAACCGCCATCCACTAATGAACCAAACAGCAGTTCGTTAGCCAGTGGTTTCTTCAGATTCTCCTGCACAGCACGTGCCATTGGACGGGCACCCATCGCTTTGTCGTAACCTTTATCCGCCAGCCAGTCACGAGCATCATCACTGACTTCCAGCGAGACGCCTTTTGCATCCAGTTGCGCTTGCAACTCGACGATGAACTTATCCACCACCTGATGGATCACCGCGGTATCCAGATGACGGAACCAGATAATGTTATCCAGACGGTTACGGAACTCAGGCGTAAAGATCTTTTTGATCTCTTCCATCGCGTCGGTGCTGTTGTCCTGCTGAATCAAACCAATCGACTTACGCTCAGTTTCGCGAACACCGGCGTTGGTGGTCATCACCAGCACCACATTGCGGAAGTCCGCTTTGCGGCCGTTGTTATCGGTCAGCATGCCGTTATCCATCACCTGCAGCAGCAGGTTAAAGACATCCGGGTGCGCTTTCTCGATTTCATCCAGCAGCACCACCGCATGCGGATGCTTAATCACCGCATCGGTGAGCAGACCACCCTGATCGAAACCAACATATCCCGGAGGTGCACCGATCAAACGGCTAACGGTGTGGCGCTCCATATACTCGGACATATCGAAACGCAGCAGCTCAATCCCCAGGGCCTTCGCCAGCTGAACCGTCACCTCGGTTTTACCGACGCCGGTTGGACCAGCAAACAGGAATGACCCCACGGGTTTACGATCCTGACCGAGACCGGCACGGCTCATCTTGATCGCTTCAGTCAGTGCTTCAATCGCGTTATCCTGGCCAAACACCAGCATTTTCAGACGATCGCCGAGATTTTTCAGCGTGTCGCGATCGGTGGCTGACACACTCTGCTCTGGGATACGCGCAATACGTGCCACCACAGATTCTATATCAGATACATTGACCGTTTTCTTACGCTTACTCACCGGCACCAGGCGCGCACGCGCACCTGCTTCATCTATCACGTCAATCGCCTTATCCGGCAGATGACGATCGTTGATGTATTTCACCGCCAGTTCCACGGCTGCACGCACTGCCTTCGCGGTATAACGCACATCATGGTGAGCTTCATACTTCGGTTTCAGTCCGTTAAGAATCTGCACGGTTTCTTCGACAGAAGGTTCGGTAATGTCGATCTTCTGGAAACGACGCGCCAGCGCACGGTCCTTCTCAAAGATGTTGCTGAACTCCTGATAGGTGGTTGAACCCATCACGCGGATTTTCCCGCTGGAGAGCAACGGTTTGATCAGGTTAGCGGCATCCACCTGTCCACCGGAAGCGGCACCCGCACCGATAATGGTGTGAATTTCATCGATAAACAGGATGCTACTGGTGTCTTGTTCCAGCTGTTTGAGCAGCGCTTTGAAACGTTTTTCAAAATCACCACGGTACTTGGTACCCGCAAGCAGCGAACCGATATCCAGCGAGTAGATGGTGCAATCTTTCATCACTTCCGGAACATCGCCCTGTACAATGCGCCAGGCCAGCCCTTCCGCAATCGCAGTTTTACCCACGCCAGATTCACCCACCAGCAGCGGGTTATTCTTACGGCGACGGCACAATACCTGAATGGCACGCTCCAGCTCTTTATCGCGGCCGATCAGCGGGTCGATTCCGCCGACACGAGCAAGCTGATTAAGATTGGTGGTGAAGTTTTCCATACGTTCCTCCCCGCCTGCTTGCTCTTCGTTAACCGGATTCTCCGCATTGTTCTGCGGCTGGCCCGGCTCGTCTTTACGCGTACCATGGGAGATGAAGTTCACCACATCGAGGCGGCTGACTTCGTGTTTGCGCAGCAGGTAAGCCGCTTGAGACTCCTGCTCGCTGAAAATGGCGACCAGCACGTTCGCGCCTGCCACTTCGCTGCGACCGGATGACTGGACATGGAATACCGCACGTTGCAACACGCGCTGGAAGCTGAGCGTTGGTTGAGTATCACGCTCCTCTTCACTGGCTGGCAGCACCGGCGTGGTTTGTTCGATGAAGGCTTCGAGTTCCTGTCGCAGAGCCACGATATCCACCGTACAGGCTTCCAGTGCCTCTCTGGCCGACGGGTTGCTAAGCAATGCCAGCAACAGATGCTCGACGGTCATAAATTCATGACGGTGCTCGCGCGCTCTGGCGAAAGCCATGTTTAAACTGAGTTCCAGTTCTTGATTGAGCATTTGGCACCTCCCCCAATTATCGCTCTGACGACCTTTCCCCTATATGGAGACGGGCTCAGGCTTTTTCCAGCGTACACAGCAACGGATGTTCATTCTCTCGTGCGTAATTGTTCACCTGGGCGACTTTGGTTTCCGCCACTTCTGCAGTGAATACACCACAAATCGCCTTTCCGTGGTAGTGAACTTTCAACATCAGTTGCGTTGCACGTTCAACATCATAAGAAAAGAACTTTTGCAGAACGTCAATAACAAATTCCATAGGTGTATAATCGTCATTATTCAGAATGACTTTATACATTGAAGGCGGCTTTAACCCTTCGCGTACTTTATCTTCGGCTAGATGTTCAAAATTAAGCCAGTCGTTTGTGTTTGCCATAATGTTCCGTCGAAATTCTGCGTTACGATTGCGCGCATTTCTGCGCCCATTCCTAAGTTTAACATGTCTGTCAAGCCACCTTTCCCTTAAGAAAAAACGGCCCTAAAAGCCCATGCGCGACCTGTATCACAAAATTTGCAATAGCGTTAACTGCCTCAAATTTTGATGAATTTCTCCCCGTGCGCCAGGGCCGTTTGCTTGACGATAAGGACCGTTTCTCTACATTCTACTTACACAAGCTGATTGAGTTTTAAACAAACTCGACTCACAGCTTCAATGACCTCACCTACTGTTCAAAATGTCTTGCGAGGGAAGTAAAAGCATGGAGACGGGTACTGTTAAATGGTTCAACAACGCCAAGGGCTTCGGCTTTATCTGTCCGATTGGCGGCGGCGACGATATCTTCGCACACTACTCCACGATTCAGATGGAGGGATACAGAACGCTGAAGGCCGGCCAGCAGGTTCAGTTCGATGTCCATGAAGGGCCAAAAGGCAATCACGCCAGCTTGATTGTGCCCTGTGAAGTCACGCAAGTCGCCTGACGCGCGCCTCTTCATTCATTCTGACCACTCCCGAAAAAAAATGCCAGCCGCAGACGCTGGCATTTTTCTTTTGCGGATTTTCCCGCCCCTCAATCTGCACGTCCGCGAGCTAACCACATCACGCGAGCAAACAGCTGATCCAGTAACGAGGGAATCGCCTGCGGCCCACGCTCTGCCGCCGCCATGGCTACCGCAATCGCCAATTCGGGTTTTGAGCTGTGATGAATCGCTTTAGTAATAATACGCCGCGCATTCATCGGCACGTTTAACGGCAGGTGCGCCATGTCGTGATAAACGTCGCTGAACCCCTGCTTATAGAGAAAATGTTCTATATCCGGGGCCGGGAACTGCGTCAGATGATCGTCTTGCTGCTCATGCTCCTGCAGTTGGCTCCGTGCGCTGGCTGCATACTTATTGCCCGCTTCGTCGCCGTCAGTCAACACATGCCAGGCAATGCCCATGCGTCTGGCAAACTTCAACAGCGGCTTAAGACCAGACTGCGCAAATTCGATGACTTTGACCCCTTCGGCCGCAAAATGGTAACCGCGCTGCCGTGCCAGTTCATTGATGATCCACACTTCCGTCTCCCCCTCCACCAGCAACCAGCAGCGGGCAAAGAGTGCCGAGGGGCGATTCACGCGGATATGAAAGCCAATACGGCGGCTCTCCTCAGCGCTCAATCCTTCAGGACCAATCCGCCATGCCGCAACGCGTGTAGGTTCACGCACCAGGCGACAAATATTCTCTAACGGCACCTGAGATAACAGCTCCCCCGAATTGGTGGTGGTGATTTTTTGCAGCGGCATTAAATCCAGCAGATTCCACGCCACTGACAGCATAATTGGATGCAGTCGCGTTTCCGGATCCTCCACCAGCAACAATGGATGAGCGCCCGGCGGCAGCGCTTCATTGCCGTGCGCCTGAATCAGTAAAGAGAACATGCGCAATAAAATGACCTGCCGACTGCGTGATTCCGTTCCCGCAATCAGGTGGTTAAGCTTGTCAAGTGAACGCCAGCCTTGCGAACCATCGCGTAATTCAGGTGCGACACGCGCCGCGCTGACCCCCGGTTGCTGCACAAGGAAGTAGTGCTCCAGCAATTGCTGCATGGTGTGCAAGCCCTGACGCAGTAAATCGTCGCTCAGATTCTGCGGCTGCACCACCAAATCCCGGGTTAATTTCTCGACTTCCTGTGACAATTCACCCAGCGTCGTGGCCCGGCGGTCAGCATCGGTGCTGCTGTGCCGTCCACGCCGGCCAAAGCGCGCATCGCGCAATCTGAGCACGGGATAGAAGGCACGCAGATGGGCCAGCGCCGCCTCAGTGCCTTCCATCGCCAGCACATCGCCATTTTGGTCGATGAAGCGCCAGGTGGTTTTCACATCCTGCTCGTTGCGGCGCGCACGGGTGCTGAAGCGGATAAAGCGCCCGTTTTCATCGCGCTGCCAGAAAGGCTGGAACACCGCTTCATCATCGCCCGCTTGTGCTCGAAAGCGAAACACCAGTTGCAGCTGGCGCAGGCGTGCTTCCAGATCGCCCGGTGGGAAGTGAAAATCATGTTCGGTAAACTGATAAGGTTCAGCCGCAGGCGCCAGTAATAATGTCAGCGCATCCAGCAAGCTGGATTTACCCCAGGCATTTTCACCAATCAGCAGATTGGTATCAGTAAGCGGCAACGACAGCCGATTGATGCCACGAAAACCGCGAATATCGATATGTTCCAGAAACATCATGCTATCCCTTGAGTGCTTTGCCTGAGCATGGTTCGCCTCGTTAAGTTGGTCAAGTTAATGCACGGGTAAAAGGTTTACACTTCAACTGTTTTCCGATAGCTTGCGGCCCTCTCCCACGGATGGAAACGCTCTATGTATGGCTTGATCATCATTCTGCTGCCACTGATTGCTGGCTATTTACTGCATGTAACCCGTGCCAATCTGCTGCGCGGCGTCGCCCGCATGCTGAGCGCACTGGTGTACATCATCCTGTTTTTTATGGGCACCAGTCTCGCTTTCCTCGATAACCTCAGCAGTAATCTACTCACCATTTTTCATACCGCGTTGGTCAGTATGCTGTGTATTCTCGCTTGTTCCTTGATGGCTTTCTGGCTACTGGAGAAGCGCGTGCCGTGGCATCACCCGCACAAGCAGCAAGCCCTGCCTTCACGTCTGCACATGGCGCTGGAATCCCTCAAGCTGTGCGGCTCGGTACTGGGCGGATTCCTGTTGGGATTAAGCCAGTGGTCAATTCTGCGCCACGCATCAACCATCAGTGAATATGCCCTGATGCTAATGTTGTTCCTGGTCGGCATTCAACTGCGCAGCAGCGGCATGACCTTGCGTCAAATCACGCTCAATCGTCGCGGCATGCTGGTAGCCGCGGTGTCGCTGTGCAGCGCCTTAATCGGCGGAATGCTGGCCGCATTATGGCTCGATTTGCCAATCAAAACCGGCCTGGCGCTTGCCAGCGGCTTCGGCTGGTACTCGCTGTCCGGTATTCTGATGACCGAATCCTTCGGCCCGGTGATTGGCAGCGCGGCTTTCTTTAACGACCTGCTGCGTGAGCTGATCACCATCATGTTAATTCCGCTCCTGATCAGCCGTCAGCGCAGTATGACGCTGGGATTGAGTGGTGCCACCTCAATGGATTTCACCCTGCCGATTCTGCAACGCACTGGCGGCATGGAGATTGTTCCAGCGGCGATCGTGCACGGTTTTATCATGAGCTTATTAGCGCCGATTCTTATCGCGTTGTTCTCCGCCTGACCACAGAGCGCATTTTTTCACGGCTGCGCGCCGTCTCCATCGTCTACGCTTTCTGACTGACACGTTTCCGCCATCGGGATGGATGGCAAAACACCAGAAAGGAGCGAACGATGAAGCAAACTGTGGCGGCACTGCTGGCCAAAACCCTGGAAAATGCGGGCGTAAAGCGCATCTGGGGCGTGACGGGCGATTCGCTCAACGGGCTGAGCGACAGCCTCAACCGCATGGGAACCATCGAATGGATGCCCACGCGCCATGAAGAAGTGGCGGCTTTTGCTGCCGGCGCTGAGGCTCAAATCAGCGGCGAACTGGCGGTATGTGCCGGTTCCTGTGGCCCCGGAAACCTCCATCTGATTAACGGACTGTTCGATTGTCATCGCAACCACGTTCCGGTACTGGCGATCGCCGCACATATCCCTTCCAGCGAAATCGGCAGCGGCTATTTTCAGGAGACGCATCCGCAGGAGCTCTTCCGCGAATGCAGCCATTACTGCGAATTAGTCTCTAACCCTGAGCAGTTGCCGCAGGTTTTGGGGATTGCGATGCGCAAAGCCATCCTTAATCGTGGCGTATCCGTGATTGTTATTCCCGGCGATGTGGCGCTGAAACCGGCTCCGGAAGGCGCACGCAGTGAGTGGTATCCACCGCAGTTGCCACATATTGTGCCCAACGCCAGCGAGATTGCCCGCCTGGCTGAAACACTGAACGGCGCAGAAAATATTACGTTGATGTGCGGCAGCGGCTGTGCCGGCGCGCATGCAGAAGTGGTGAAGCTGGCAGAAACGCTGAAAGCGCCCGTGGTGCATGCCATGCGCGGCAAAGAGCACATCGAGTACGATAATCCTTACGACGTCGGCATGACCGGCTTAATCGGCTTCTCATCCGGTTATCACGCCATGATGAACGCCGACACGCTGGTGCTGCTGGGTACACAGTTCCCTTATCGCCCGTTTTATCCGGCTGATGCCAATATCATCCAGATTGATATCAATCCCGCCAGCCTTGGCGCACACAGCCATGTCAATATGGCGCTGATTGGGGATATCAAAGCCACATTGCAGGCGCTGCAGCCGCAGCTCAACAGCAAAAACGATCGTCATCATCTCGACAGCGCGTTGGAACACTATGTGGATGCGCGAAAAGGTCTGGATGAGTTGGCCACCGCCAATGATAAACAGGCGATTCATCCGCAATATCTGGCGCAGCAAATCAGCCATTACGCGGCTGAAGATGCCATTTTTACCTGTGATGTCGGCACGCCCACCGTTTGGGCCGCGCGTTACCTGAAGATGAACGGCAAGCGCCGTTTGCTGGGATCGTTCAACCACGGTTCGATGGCTAACGCGATGCCACAGGCGCTCGGCGCTCAGGCAATCGATAAGCAGCGTCAGGTCGTGGCGCTGTGCGGTGATGGTGGCTTCAGTATGTTGATGGGCGACTTTATTTCGGTGGCACAACTAAAACTGCCAGTGAAGCTGGTGATCTTCAATAACAGCGTGCTGGGCTTCGTGGCGATGGAGATGAAAGCCGGCGGTTACCTTACCGACGGCACCGATCTGGAGAACCCGGATTTTGCCGCCATTGCCACCGCCTGCGGTATTAAAGGCATTCGCGTCGAGAAAGCCTCTGAACTCAACAGCGCGCTGGAACAGGCGTTTGCGCATGATGGCCCGGTACTGATCGATGCGATCACCGCTAAGGAAGAGCTGTCGATGCCGCCGCAGATCAAAGCCGAGCAGGCCAAAGGATTCAGCCTGTATATGCTGCGCGCGATTCTGAATGGACGGGGTGATGAGATTGTTGAACTGGCGAAAACCAACTGGCTGAGGTAAAACGGATAACCAGGCCATATAACTCACAACGCGGGCGCTCAGCCCGCTTTTTTGTTTCAGGAGAGCGATGTGATCGATTTACGCAGTGATACCGTAACCCGCCCAAGTGCCGCCATGCTGGATGCGATGATGGCCGCCGAAACTGGCGATGATGTCTATCGTGACGATCCCACCGTCAATGCGCTGGAAATCGAGGCCGCCCGCCTGAGTGGCAAAGCCGCAGCGCTGTTCTTCCCGACCGGCACGCAAGCCAACCTGGTGGCGCTGCTGTGTCACTGCCAGCGCGGCGATGAATATATCGTCGGTCAACAGGCACATAACTACAAATACGAAGCGGGTGGCGCGGCGGTACTGGGCAGTATTCAGCCACAACCGATCTCGCACGCCGAGGATGGGTCGCTGCCGCTGGCGGAGATTGTTGCCGCTATCAAACCCGATGATATCCACTTTGCGCGCACGCGCCTGCTGAGCCTGGAAAACACCCATCACGGCAAAGTGCTGTCGCAGAGCTATCTGGAACAAGCGTGGAAGTTAACGCGCGAACACAAACTGGCGCTGCACATTGATGGTGCCCGTATCTTCAACGCCGTGGTGGCGCAAAATGTTGAGCTAAAGGATATCGCGCGTTATTGCGACACGCTGACCATCTGCCTGTCCAAAGGACTCGGCACCCCGGTGGGTTCACTGCTGTGCGGTGATGAAGCCTACATTGAGCAGGCGCGTCGCTGGCGTAAGATGACCGGCGGCGGCATGCGTCAGGCGGGCATTCTGGCGGCGGCGGGTCTGTACGCGCTGAAGCACAACGTGGCGCGCCTGAAAGAAGATCACGACAATGCCGCGTGGCTGGCTGAACAGCTCAGCGCCATAGGGGTTGAGGTACTGAATCAGCACACCAATATGCTGTTTGTGAAAGTACCGGCGGATCAGGTTGACGCACTGAAAAGCTGGATGCACTCCGGCGATGTGCTGATGAGCGTGGGTCCGATCACGCGCATTGCCACCCACCTCGATGTCAGCCGCCAGGATTTACAACGTCTGGTTGCGCACTGGCAGGCGTTTTTAGCGTAACAGGCCGCAAAGTGTCTTGCAGGGACGGCTTTCGGGCCGTCCACAAGCTCACCAACGCGAGGCCCTGTTTCAGCCGCACCGTATTTCGCCAGCTGCGCCGTATTTCGCCAGCAGCGCCCGAGCTATCGCCAGCGTTTCCGCATCGGCGATGTCATACACCGTCTCTTCACTGCACTGCGCCGTATTTCGCCAGTAACGCTCGGGCTATCGCCAGCGTTTCTTCATCAGCGATGTCATACAGCCTCTCTTCACTGTGCTGCACCGTATTTCGCCAGCAGTGCCCGAGCTATCGCCAGCGTTTCCGCATCGGCGATGCCTCGATAATCTCGCGCACGGAAGTGCATCTGAAACGCCGCGATCAGCTTAAGCTGCATGGGCGGGGTATTCGCTGAATTGACGTCATAACCATAGCGCTGCAGCGCATCCAACAGTTCGGCCTGATCGATGGGCGCATCAGCCGCATTCCCGTGGAGATAGCGCTGCACGGTAGCGCGATCGGGCCATGCGCCCAGCCCCTGCTCCGCCAACTGCTGCCACGGGAACAGGGGGCCAGGATCCTGTTTCCGCTGCGGCGCGATATCGCTGTGCCCCACCAGATTTTCAGGCGTGATGGCATAGCGCTGCGTAATATCCTTCACCAGCGCCACCAGCACGCTGATTTGCGCGGGCGTAAAAGGCTGCCACTCCACGCCGGTTAATGTCCGCGTGTAGCCACGATTGACGATCTCAATCCCAATCGACGTGTCATTGATACGGGCCGCACCGCGCCAGAAACTCGGCCCGGCATGCCACGCCAGTTCGCGCTCCGGCACCAGTTGCCAGATGACGCCCTGGCCGCCTTTTTGCGCCGGCTGCTGCGGGATCAAATAGTGGGCACTGACTTCACGATCGGTGAGTGTGGCCAGCGAGGATGGCAGATCTTCGGCGGTATAATGGATCACCACCACTTTAATGCGAGGCCGCGCGCCCTGCGCCGGATGCGCGGTATCGACCCAGTAGCCGTTGCGCGGCTCAACAGACGACTGACAGGCACTCAGTAAAAACGCCAGCGCCAACAGAACAGCAAAACGCATCAGCGAATAATCACTGCGGTACCGGTCACACTGACCATCAGCATGCTGCTGTCTTTGCCCACGGTTTCATAATCGATATCAATGCCCACGACCGCATTCGCACCCAGCGCCTTTGCCTGCTCTTCCAGCTCTTCAAACGCGATCTGTCGCGCTTTGCGCAACTCTTTTTCATAAGCACCGGAACGACCACCGACGATATCGCGAATCCCGGCAAAGAAGTCACGGAAAATGTTGGCCCCGAGAATCGCTTCACCGGTAACCACACCGCAATATTCACTGATGCTGTGCCCTTCTAAGGTGGGCGTGGTGGAAAATTTCATTTTTCTCTCCTGAGGTGAACAGCTCGTACGGCGTAAAAGCAAGACTATACTCTATGCTAAAAATGACGCTTTGCCAGTGAACAATAAGGAAATCGAGATGAGAAACAATGCCTTTGCGCTGCTTGTTCCCGCTGCGTTACTGCTCAGTGCCTGTACCACCGTTGAACCGGTGATCAAGGATAACGGACCGCGCACTGCCAGCTGTGCCGACGGTGGCCCAGATAGCGTCGCGCAGCAGTTTTACGATTTGCGCATCAGCCAGCCCGGTCAGGGTCTGCCCGATAGCACCACGCTGGCAAAATATCGCCCGTACCTGAGCGATCGCCTGTATCAAAAACTGCTGAGCGCCAGCACGCAGAGCAATAAACCTGCCTCCTGGAGCCAGGGCGATCTGTTCTCCAGCCTCGCACAGGGTCCAACATCCGCCGATGTTGCCAGCGCCTCAACCATTCCTAATCGCGATGCACGAAACATCCCACTGCGCGTCGATTTGAGCCGTGATGGCAAAAGCTGGCACGACGAGGTATTGATGATTCACGAAGGAACCTGCTGGGCGGTGGATGATATTCGTTACGTCGGTGACTGGCCGCACGCAGGCGGCGGATCGCTCAGCCAGCTGCTGGAAGAGAAGAAATAGCTGTTCAATTTTACAGCACTCAGTTCTAAACATAAGCGCGCCGCATCTTTGCGGCGTTTTTTGTTAATTTTTCATCAATAAATTGCAGCCAGCGAACCCTTCCCGGCGTTGACCTGCGCGATATTGTGCTACGCTTTTGGGACTTCACTGCTGTTTAATAAATTTTAACCCACCACATTTGCATAACTATTCTGGTGACGTTAAGATTCGCGGCACTAATTACTATTCATTTTTTGCGCATGAGTATTCAACTAAACGCCATAAACTGTTTTTACGGTGCCCATCAGGCACTGTTCGATATCAACCTGGCATGTCCGCAGGGAGAGACGCTGGTGTTGCTCGGGCCGAGTGGCGCGGGTAAAAGTTCGCTCCTGCGCGTCCTCAATCTGCTGGAGCAGCCGCGTTCCGGCAGCCTGCAGATTGCCGGGAATCACTTCGACTTCAGCAAAGCGCCGTCAGACAGCGCGATCCGTGAACTGCGCCAAAACGTGGGCATGGTGTTCCAGCAATACAATCTGTGGCCACACCTCAGCGTGGTGCAGAATCTGATTGAAGCGCCGTGCCGCGTGCTCGGTCTCAGCAAAGACGCCGCACGCGCGCGCGCTGACAAACTGCTGGAGCGTCTGCGTCTGACCCCCTTTGCCGATCGTTTTCCATTGCATCTTTCTGGTGGCCAGCAACAACGTGTGGCGATTGCCCGAGCGTTGATGATGGAGCCGCAGGTGCTGTTGTTCGACGAACCCACCGCCGCGCTCGACCCTGAAATCACCGCGCAAATCGTCAGCATCATTCGTGAGCTGGCGCAAACGCAGATCACCCAGGTGATTGTGACCCACGAAGTCGAGGTGGCGCGCAAAACCGCCAGCCGCGTGGTGTACATGGAGAACGGCCATATCGTTGAGCAAGGCGATGCCAGCCACTTTACACAGCCGCAAACCGAAGCGTTTGCACATTATCTTTCGCACTAAGTCAGGATGCATCTAATGAAAAAAGTCGTACTTGCTGCACTGCTTGCCAGTCTGAGCCTGAGCGCTTCTGCTGCGCAAACCCTGCGTTTTGCCACCGAAGCTTCATATCCTCCATTTGAATTTGTGGATTCTGACAACAAAATTCAGGGCTTCGATGTCGATCTGGCCAATGCGCTGTGTAAAGAGATTGATGCGACCTGTACCTTCACCAACCAGGCATTTGACAGCCTGATCCCCAGCCTGAAGTTCCGTCGTTTTGACGCCGTGATGGCGGGTATGGATATCACCCCAGAGCGTGAAAAGCAGGTGCTGTTCTCCAAGCCTTACTACGATAATTCCGCGATCTTTATTGCCCAGAAAGGCAAGCTGGCGAATGTGGATGCGCTGAAAGGGAAACGCGTTGGCGTTCAGAACGGCACCACGCACCAGAAATACCTGTCTGATAAACACAACGACATCACGGTTGTGCCTTATGACAGCTACCAGAACGCGGTTCTGGACCTGAAAAATGGCCGTATTGATGCGGTATTCGGTGACACCGCCGTGGTGAACGAATGGCTGAAACAGAATGCCAACCTCGCACCACTGGGTGAGAAAGTGACCGATAAAGATTACTTCGGTACCGGTCTGGGTATCGCCGTCCGTCAGGGCAACATTGAGCTGCAGGGCAAATTCAACACCGCTCTGGAGAAGATCAAAGCTGACGGCACTTACAAAACCATCTACAACAAATGGTTCCAGCAGTAATCTCTGATGAATGAAATGATTCCACTCGCAAGCGCCGCCGGCATGACCGTCGGGCTTGCTGTTTGTGCACTGATCGCCGGCCTTGTGCTGGCGATGATTTTTGCTGGCTGGGAAACCGTCCGCTGGAAACCGCTGGCGTGGATCGGTACCGGGCTGGTGACACTGATCCGTGGCCTGCCGGAAATTCTGGTGGTGCTGTTTGTCTACTTTGGTGCCTCACAGCTGCTACTGACCTTATCCGATGGCTTCCATATCAATCTGGGCTTGTTTAGCATTCCCGTGCAGGTTCAGATTGAAAACTTCGACGTCAGCCCTTTCCTGTGCGGCGTCATTGCCCTGGCAATGCTTTACTCGGCCTACGCCTCCCAAACGCTGCGTGGCGCGCTGAAAGCCGTGCCTGTCGGCCAATGGGAATCTGGCCAGGCGTTGGGTATGAAGAAATCGGCGATTTTTTTCCGCCTGATCATGCCACAAATGTGGCGTCATGCGCTGCCGGGCCTGGGCAATCAGTGGTTGGTGTTACTGAAAGATACTGCGCTGGTGTCGCTAATTAGCGTGAATGACATCATGCTGCAAACCAAAAGCATTGCCACACGCACCCAGGAACCCTTTACCTGGTATCTGGTGGCTGCGGCCGTCTACCTGATCATCACGCTGTTCAGTCAGGCGATACTGCGCCGTATTGAATCACGCACCACGCGTTTCGAGCGGGGGGCCTGACGCATGCTGGATTACTTACCCGAACTCCTGAAAGGGCTGCACACCAGCCTGACCTTAACCATCGCGTCACTGATTGCCGCGCTGGTGCTGTCGCTGCTGTGTACCATCGTGCTCTCACTGAAAGTCCCGGTGCTGAACTGGCTGGTGAAAGGCTACATCACGGTGTTCACCGGCACGCCGCTGCTGGTGCAAATCTTCCTGATATATTACGGTCCCGGCCAGTTTCCCAGCATTCAGAATGTGCCGTGGTTATGGCATCTGCTATCACAGCCCTGGCTGTGCGCGCTGATTGCACTGTCGCTCAACAGTGCAGCCTATACCACTCAGCTATTTTACGGTGCAGTACGTGCCATCCCCTCCGGACAATGGCAATCCTGCGCTGCGCTGGGGATGAACCGTAAAGACACGCTGCGTATTCTGCTGCCGTATGCGTTTAAACGCGCCCTCTCCTCTTACTCTAACGAAGTCGTTTTAGTCTTTAAGAGTACTTCACTGGCGTACACCATTACGCTGATGGAAGTGATGGGCCATGGGCAATTGCTGTATGGCCGCACTTATGACATTACGGTGTATGCTGCTGCCGGGCTGATCTATCTGGTGGTCAACGGTTTGCTCACGCTGATGATGCGTTTAATCGAAAAGCGCGCATTGGCATTCGAACACCGTAATTGAGTGTTGTAGTGGCGCGAAGTATCGTGTTTGTCTGAGGTGAAAGTGCTGCGGACAAACGCTCAATTTCTCGCGCTGCTACGGATCTCAACTGGCCATTTAATTTTTTAATCATAATATTTGCATATAAATTCATTTACTGGCATCGTGTAACCCGTTCTATCTCTGGCATGGTTTACAGGAGTCACATAATGAAAAAATGGATTGTTGCTGCGGCGCTGGCAACACTGGCAATGAATGCTTATGCGGCGGAAAAAATTCGTTTCGCCTCTTCTGCAACCTATCCCCCGTTTGAATCCCTCGATCACGACAACCAAATCGTTGGCTTCGATATCGATCTGGCTAAAGCCTTATGTCAGCAAATGAAAGCGGATTGCACCTTCACCAATAACGCGTTTGACAGTCTGATCCCTTCGCTGAAGTTCCGTCGTTACGATGCGGTTATCTCGGGTATGGATATTACCGCCGAGCGCAGCAAACAGGTCGATTTCACTCAGCCCTACTACGCCAATTCCGCGATTGTGATTGCACATAAAGGCCAGTACACCGACTTCAGCCAGCTGAAAGGCAAGCGTGTCGGCGTGGAGAATGGCACTACGCATCAGAAATACCTGCTGGAGAAACATCCTGAAGTGATCGCCGTGGCCTATGACAGCTACCAGAATGCGATTCTCGATCTGAAAAATGGTCGTCTGAACGGCGTGTTTGGCGATAGCGCGGTGGTGAATCAGTGGCTGAAGGCCAACGACGATCTCAGCGCGGTGGGTGAGCATATCACCGATACCGAATACTTCGGCACCGGCTTAGGCATTGCGGTGCGCAAAGGCAATGCAACGCTACTGAAAGAGATGAATGACGCGCTGGTGGCGCTGAAAGCCGATGGCACCTGGCAGCAAATCAATCAGAAGTGGTTCCCGGAATAAGCATTATGGAGCAGCGTGGCGTGCCATCTGGCAGGTTCTGCACGTCCTCCGTTCAGGCGGTGGCTACGTGGCTCCACCCTTCTTAATCAGTAATGTCAGCACTTCAAAATGTGCGGTGTGCGGGAACATATCAAACAGCTGGACGCGGCTCACCGCGTAATCGGCCAGACGTGCAATATCCTGCGCCATCGTGCTGGGATTGCAGCTTGAATAGAGAATGTAGTCTGGCGCCATTTCACTGAGATAAGCACACAGCTCAGCACCAATCCCGCGACGCGGCGGATTGACCAGCACCAACTGTGGCACCTGCTCACGCGATGTGGCGAACTGGGTCGAATCCAGCGCGGCGAAACTCACCTTATCGAGTCCTAACTGTTCAGCCGACTGTTGCGCACAGGCAATGGCTTCCGCACTGATCTCAATACCGGTCAGCTGCATCTCTGGCGTGGCACAGTGCAAGCCGAAACCGCCCACGCCGCAGAACAGATCCCACATGCTGGACACCGGCAGCTCTGCTACCCAATCACGCGCCGTGGCATACAAATCGGCGGCGACCTGCGGGTTAGTCTGGAAGAAACTCTGTGGGCGAATATACAGCGGCACCTGATTGAAACACTCCGCCAGCGCTTGATCCGGCGTCAACGCAATCTCTTCATCCCCTTCCAGAATCGCCATATGCACTGGCTGGATGTTGGCGGAGATCACTTTCAGTTGCGGCAATTGCTGCTGCAGCCAGGGCAAGGCCGCACGCAACTGCTCCAGCTTGCTGGTGGAACGCAGCACAAACCGCAGCATCATGCCACCTTGCGAACTCTCGGTCAGCAGCAGGAATTTCAGTTCACCGCGTTTGCGCGCCACGTTGTAGGGCGTTAATCCGGCGCGGGCAATAAAGGGTTTCAGCACATCGAATACCGGCGCAAAGCGGGCGGGATAGAGCGGGCAATCGCACAGATCAACCGGTTCGCCATCACGCGCCACCATGCCAAAAATCGGCCGCTCAACGCTGCCGCTCACCACCATTTTGGCTTTATTACGAAAACCCTGCAGCGCGGAGGTTACCGGCGGTAAATATTCGGCTACCGCAGTCTGCGACAGTAACTGCTCGAGCAGCGACTGCTTCTCGCTGAGCTGTTGTGGATAGGGTTTCTCCAGCCACTGGCACGAACGACAGCGACCGGCATCATAATGCGCGCAATGCATGGAAAGGCCTGTATTCAGAATCGGGAGAAAAATCGGGGGCAGATTGTATCACCGGGCGCGGAAAAATGCGCGACTGCTGGCCGGCACAAACAACAGCAGTAACACCAGCGCATCTGGTACTTTCTGCATCAGCGTGTGGTGGATGATCTGTGCATTAGTTTCACCGGGAATACTGAAGATTTCCGGGTAGATCCATCCAACGGACGCCATCAGCATATAACCGAGCACGATAATTTGCGCCATCACATAACCCCATCGTCCGCGATTGCTACCGCGCAACAGGGTAAAGGCACAGCGTAGTTCAAACAGAAAGATTAGCTGACTGGCGATAAAAATCAGCGTGGAATCCCATGCCTGTGCACTGCGGTGGACAAAGTTAGCCATTTCGTCGTAACCCAGTTCATTGGCCAGCATCAGCACGCTGAGACAGCGCGTGGCAATAATGGCGATCCCCGCCACCATCACCGGTGCAGGCGTAGAATTTGCCATCGCATTTTTGAGGGTTTCCGACATGGTTTGACTCCGTAACCATAAAAAAACGGGCCGTTAAATCGGCCCGTTATTATATTGGCAAATGTTACGGCTTTCAGCCACGTTTAGCTTTCTGAATATCGCGTAAACGTTGTTTTTCTTCGTGCGCCATAAAGCGCCAGGCGATGAAACCGACCAGGCCGACGACAAACAAAATCAATGAGGCTAACGCATTGATCTCTGGATTGACGCCGCGTCGCACGGTAGCAAAGATCGCCATCGGCAGCGTGGTAGCGCCCGGCCCGGTAACGAAGCTGGCAATCACCAGATCATCGAGTGACAGCGTAAAGGCCAGCAGCCAACCGGTGACAATTGCCGGAGCAATCATGGGTACGGTTATCACGAAGAACACTTTCAGCGGCGTCGCCCCGAGATCCATTGCCGCTTCTTCGATGGAACGATCCAGCTCGCGCAGACGGGAGTTGATCACCACCGCCACGTAAGCAGTACAGAAAGTGACGTGCGCCAGCCAGATGGTGAGCATGCCGCGATCGCTTGGCCAGCCAAAGGTGTTGCCCATTGCTACAAACAGCAGCAGCAGTGACAACCCGGTGATCACATCCGGCATGACCAGCGGTGCGGTGAGCATAAATGCAAAACCGCTATGCCCACGGAAACGGCCGAAACGCACGATGATCACCGCCGCCATAGTGCCCAACACCACCGCCATGGTGGCGGAAAGCGCCGCAATGGTCAGGCTGAGGCCAACGGCATCCAGCATCGCATCGTCCTGGAACAGCACTTTGTACCAGTGGAATGAGAAGCTCTCCCACACGGTGACCAACTGCGAGCTGTTGAAGGAGTAAACCACCAGCAGCAGCATCGGCGCGTACAGGAACAGGAAGCATGCGGCCAAAATCGCCGTACGCCATGGAGAGCGAATGGTCGGTAACTGATTCATTCCTTCTCTCCTAACTCACGATTTTGATGCTTGTGGAACCAGATGATCGGCAGAATCAAAATCAACAGAATGATCACCGCCAGCGCTGAAGCCACCGGCCAGTCACGGTTATTAAAGAACTCCTGCCATAGAATACGGCCAATCATGATGCTGTCCGGCCCTCCCAGCAGTTCTGGGATCACGTACTCCCCCACCGCCGGGATAAACACCAGCATCGAACCGGCGATAATCCCGCCTTTGGTCAGCGGCACAATCACGCTAAAGAAGGTTTTCAGCGGACGCGCACCCAGATCCAGCGAGGCCTCGACCAGCGAGTAGTCGATACGGGTTAGCGCGGTATAGATGGGTAACACCATAAACGGCAGATAGCAGTAAACAATGCCGATATATACCGCAGTATTGGTGTAAAGGATCACCAGAGGATGATCGATCACGCCCAGCCACATCAGGAAGCGGTTAAGAATGCCGTTGTTGTTCAGCAAGCCCATCCACGCGTACACGCGCACCAGGAACGAGGTCCAGGAGGGCAAGATCACCAGCAACAGCAGGATGGTGCGCATTGAAGGCTTGCTGTGTGCTACCGCCCACGCCAGCGGATATCCGATCAGCAGACAAATCACGGTAGAAATCGCCGCCACCTTGAGCGAAGTCAGATAGGCTTCGGCATACAGCGGATCGTCCGTCAATGTGATGTAGTTACCAAGATTCAGCACCAGGTTAAGCTGATCATCGGCCCAGGTCACCAGGTCGGTGTATGGCGGAATGGCGCGCGCAATGTCGGCGAAACTGATCTTCAGGACGATCAGGAACGGCAGCAGAAACAGCAGGATCAGCCACAGGTAAGGCAGTGCGATCACCAGCTTGCGACCATGCAGCATTTTTATGCGCGTGCCCCAGCGCTGCAGCGGTGTGCCCACCACCTCCGGCTCGCTGCGTTGAGAAATCTGGCTCATTACGCCTCCTTAAACCGTCAGAACCACACAGCTGTCGGCATCCCAGCACAGGCGAACTTCATCACCCCATGTTGGCGCACCTTTGCGGTAGCGATGTGCATTCTGCAGCTGCGCGCTGATCATCTGACCACTGCGCAGGCGAACGTGATAAATCGACAGGTCGCCGAGATAAGCGATATGCACCACTTCACCCACGGCAAAGTTGCAGCCATCTGCCGGTACCTCTTCGCACAGCATCACTTTTTCCGGACGCAAGGCGACGTGCACCGGCACGTTATCGATGATGGAGACATCGGTCTGCACTTTCAGCGGATGCACCAGGCCCGGCGCATCAATGACCACGCCCTCTTCCGTGCGCTCACGCAGCAGGCCGTCAAACACGTTGACCGATCCAATAAACTCGGCGCTATAGCGGCTGGTAGGATGCTCGTAGATCTCTTCCGGCTCACCAATCTGCACGAACTTACCGCGGTTCATGATGGCAATACGACCGGCCATGGTCATGGCTTCTTCCTGGTCGTGCGTCACCATCACGCAGGTCGCGCCGACGCGCTCCAGAATATCCACCACTTCATGCTGCATACGGTCGCGCAGTTTTTTATCCAGCGCGCCCATCGGCTCATCCAGCAGCAGCAGTTTAGGGCGTTTCGCCAGGCTACGCGCCAGCGCCACGCGCTGACGCTGACCGCCGGAAAGCTGATGCGGTTTACGCTTAGCAAATTCCTGCATATGCACCAGCGTCAGCATTTCGGCCACGCGGCTGCTGATTTCGCCTTTCGGCAATTTATCCTGCTTCAGTCCAAAGGCGATGTTCTGCTCCACCGTCATGTGCGGGAACAGCGCGTAGGACTGGAACATCATATTGATCGGGCGCTGATAAGGCGGAACGTGCGACAGGTCTTGCCCATCCAGCACAATCTGCCCGCTGGTCGGTGGCTCAAAGCCCGCCAGCATGCGCAGCAAGGTCGATTTACCACAGCCGGAAGCACCCAGCAGGGCAAAAATCTCACCTTTATAAATGGTCAGGCTGACATCATCTACGGCGTGCTGGCCGTCAAAAGATTTGGTCAGGTTGCGAATTTCCAGCAGCGGCGTTAACGCCTTAGCCGTTTTATTTGGGGGGCGGGGAATCGCGTCGTTCACTAACATTTCTCCGGCGCTAAGCGGTGTAGCGCGGCACAGCCAGCCGCTAAAATGGCACAACAGAGGCCATCACCGCACCTCTGTTGTCGTCTTCAGGTAACGAATCCGTTTAGAACGAATTACTTACCACTTTTTACTTTAGTCCATGCACGGGTGCGCGCACGATCCAGTTTCGGATCCTGGACTTTGAGCACAAACAGCTTGGCCATCGCATCCGGCGTTGGGAAGATGCCCGGATTGTTGCGCACATCGGCATTGATTAATGGCAGTGACGCCTTGTTGCCGTTGGCGTAGTTCATCTTGTTAGAGACATCCGCGATCACTTTTGGATCCATGATGTAGTTCAGCCACTGATAGGCTGCGTCGAGGTTTTTCGCGTCTTTCGGAATCGCCATCATATCGAAGAAGGCCAGAGCGCCCTCTTTCGGCACGCTGTAAGCCAGGTGCACGCCGTTGTTGGCTTTGGCTGCACGATCTTTCGCCTGCAGGATATCGCCAGACCAGCCGATCGCCACACAGATGTTGCCATTCGCCAGGTCGTTAATGTACTGAGACGAGTGGAAGTAGCGGATATTAGGACGCAGCTTCAGCAGCAGATCGGTCGCGGCACCGGTGTAATCTTTGGCGTCTGAACTGTTCGGATCTTTGCCGAGGTAGTTCAGCACGGTGGCGAAGATCTCTTCCGGCGCATCGAGGAAGGAAACACCACAGCTTTTCAGTTTTTCCAGGTTTTCAGGCTTCAGCACCAAATCCCAGCTGTTGACGGGCGCATCAGTACCCAGCGCGGCTTTTACCTTATCGATGTTATAGCCGATACCGGTGGTACCCCACAGATACGGAATCGCATATTTGTTACCCGGATCGTGCTGCGCGACTTTCGCCATCAAATCAGGATCGAGGTTTTTGTAGTTTGGCAGCTTGCTCTTATCCAGCTCCTGGAAAACGCCTGATTGCAGTTGGCGTGCAAGGAAACTGGAGGATGGCACCACAACGTCGTAGCCGGTAGAACCCGCCATCAGCTTACCTTCCAACACTTCGTTGGAATCGAACACGTCGTAGACCACTTTGATACCGGTCTGCTTTTCAAAATTCGGCACGGTGTCGGCCGAAATATAATCGGACCAGTTATATACGTGCAGCGTTTTATCTTCTGCCTGAGCACCAGCGACCGCAGCCATCAGCACACCAGCAACCACACCTGGCAACCATTTTTTACGTTGGTTGAACATGTTTTCCATCCTCCTGAGGGGGTCATCACAACGCTGCATACACGCGATCCGGACGTTGCGTTTTCTGTTTAATCACAGACACACAATGAATCAATATTCAGCGGGAGTTTAATAGCAAAAACCTATACCTGTGCTGAGGTTGCACGTCTCAAGCAGCCCCGCAAGAATAGCCCCCCTGCTTCAGGCGTGCCAGATCCCAGCGTAAAAAACGCCTTTTTGCGATATTTTATGCATGTTTCTGCTATGGGGTTTGGCACTAGCGGCATAAAGCACGACTAATATCTGGCAATAAAGGGCAAAATGCAGAATAAAAAGTGGTAGGGCTAAAATGAAAACTGCCGCAAAAAGCGGCAGTTAGCGAGGCGGGGAACTCAGTGCAGCATCGCGTGGCTGCTGGAGCCAGGTTGGCGCTCCTCTTCTTCGCCCATCATCAGCAAATTATTGGCAAAGGCTTCCATGATCACCATGGAAACGCCCTCTTCACTTTGCTTCATAAAGTGCGAGAACTGACCAAACGTCAATCCGGCAGTGGTACTGATCGACTGGCAGACAATCAGCTTGGGCAGATTGTCATCCTGGATATCGATGAAAGCCTTTACCGTAAGCGAACTGGCATTGATCTGCGATAAATCGCCGACCAAAGGAATCAATGCTGTGGGTTTCACTTCCGCGAGGGCCGAGAAGAGGATGACGTTGTCCACCAGGTCGATTTTTGCATCAAACACCCCGTCAAAATTCTGCATGTGCGGCAGGTGCAGTGCCTGGCAGGCATCGCATTCGAACCAGGTGATATTTTGTTGATCCAGCCAGCGACGCAGGATGTCGATGTCAGGAACGACCAGTGAATCCATCGTTATGTCCTGTGGGGTGAAGAAATAAGCGCCTTAGCTTACGGAAAAAGTCTAACTGATGCCACGAAAACCACGTAAAAGCGCGCCTAGCCCCCGGTTTTAAGACGATAGCCGGGGCAAGCATGCGCTTCTACCCAATGAATCATCATGGAAGCGATGTCGAGGCCGGTGGTGCCTTCGATGCCCTCAAGCCCTGGCGAGGCATTCACCTCCATCACCAGCGGGCCGCGGTTGGCGCGTAAAATATCCACCCCTGCGATTTCCAGCCCGAGCGTGGATGCGGCTTTCACGGCGATTTCCCGCTCTTTGTCGGTGATGGTCACCGCGTGCGCTTTACCGCCACGATGAAGATTTGAGCGGAAATCCCCCTCTTTCGCTTCACGCTCAATCGACGCTACCACTTCATTGCCGATCACCAGGCAGCGAATATCTCGCCCCTGTGCCTCTTTGATAAACTCTTGCACCAGAATGTGGGCGTTAAGGCCACGAAAGGCATCAATCACGCTCTCAGCCGCCTGGCGCGTTTCCGCCAGCACCACGCCAATCCCCTGCGTGCCCTCTACCAGTTTCACCACCAGCGGCGCACCACCGACCATGGCGATCACATCCTGGGTATCATCAGGCGAAGAGGCGAACCCGGTGATCGGCATATCAATGCCTTCGCGCGCCAGCAGCTGCAGCGATCGCAGTTTGTCACGCGCCCGGGTGATGGCCACCGATTCATTCAGCGGATAGCTGCCCAACATCTCGAACTGGCGCAGCACCGCCGTGCCGTAAAAGGTGGTCGCCGTGCCAATACGCGGGATAACGGCATCAAAGTGGCCCAGCGGTTCGCCACGATAATGCACTGCGGGCGAATCGGAGTTGATGTTCATGTAGCAGGAGAGCGGATCGATCATCTGCACCTGATGGCCACGCTCTTCCGCGGCGTCGCGCAGGCGCTTACACGAGTACAGCGTTCCATCACGCGTGAGAATGGCCATCTTCATTGCAGAATTCCTTGTGCTTAGCGCGTTGCCCAGCCCTGTTGATGCAGATAATCCAGCATAAACGGACGCGTTTCTTTGATGATCAGGCGTTGAATCAGTTCGCTCCAGGTTTCCGAACGCTGGTTGCTGTCACGTTGCTGGTAATAAGCCGTGATTTGGTTATCGTACTGGTCCAGCACGCTTTTATCGACAGATTGATAACGATTTTCATGCACCAGCATCGCCGCTGGCATACGCGGTTTCACGTCTGGGGCAGAGGCTGGATGGCCGATGCAGAAGCCAAACAGTGGCAGCACAAATTTCGGCAGTTCCAGCAAATCGGTGACTTGCGCGATACTGTTACGGATACCACCAATAAACACGCCACCCAGCCCCAGCGATTCCGCCGCGACCATGGCGTTTTGTGCCATTAATGCGGTATCGACACAACCCAACAGCAGTTGCTCGGCGCGTCCGAGATGCGCATCCGGGCAAATCTGCTGATGACGATTAAAGTCGGCACAAAATACCCAAAACTCAGCGGCGGCACTCACCCATGGCTGCCCGCCGCTGAGTTGCACCAGCTGATCACGCTTTTCCTGGTCGGTAATGCGAATAATCGAGGAGCATTGTAAAAAACTGGAGGTCGAGGCCGCTTGTGCTGCAGCAATGATCGCGCTGCGCTGAGCATCATCAATGCCCTGCTCGGTAAAGGCGCGAATGGAACGGTGGCTGCACAGTAAATCGATGGTCGGCGTCATAATCCTCTCCGGTTACTTCTTTTTGTGGTTGTGATTGAACAACTGCGGTGCCATCGCTTGCGCGGTACGCCACATCATCAGCCAGGCGGCAGGCAGCATCAGCGCAATGCCAAGGAAAAAAAGCAGCGTCGCCAGCGACTTCTGCGCCATAAAATCAGGTGCCGCAATCCAGTTATTAACCAGTAATAGCGCACCAATCACCGCGAGCACGCCAAGCACTTCCAGCAGCAAAACCGGTTTCGGCAACGTGGCCAGATTACGCATGGGCGATTTCCTCAGTTGCTCAATAGGTCAGTCGCATTTTAGACCCGAATAATTCGCTCTGCAGCAAGGCATGGCTATCACCAGCAGCTTAACTGAAGCCAAACGCGTCTGCGGAGTGAAGTATGATGGACATAGATTGCGGTCATTAGAGTAACAGGCATTTTCTTCTTTGCTTAAGCAGGATGGGCGGGCAAGATGTTAGCCATTATTCACGCTGTAATGTGAAACTGGTCACAAAACAGCAGCGGAAGGAGAGAAGCAATGATTGCAGTGATTTTTGGCCGTTCAAGCTGCCCATACTGCGTACGTGCGAAAGAGTTAGCCACCAAGCTGACCAGCGAGCGCGATGATTTCAACTATCAGTACGTCGATATTCAGGCGACCGGCATCACCAAGGCCGACCTGGAAGCACGTGCCGGCAAACCGGTAACCACCGTGCCGCAGATTTTCCTTGATGACCAGCACATCGGTGGTTACACCGAATTTGCGGCATGGACCAAAGAAAATCTGGGTGTTGAAGCCTAAGCAAACGGGCCTGCGGGCCCGTTTTTGATCGTGCTATTCGGCACGCATCGCCAGCATAATCCTCATCAGGCGGATCAGTAACGCCCCGCATCCAGCCCAAAACAGCGCACTTAAACTCCATGCAACAATCAGCAGCCAACTGTGCATCTGCGTGACGGTGAGCCACATCCAGGCCATACCCAAAAGCGTGCCCACCACGGCGACCCACAGTGTACTGACCAGGGGACTATCCGGCTGCAACAGCGCCATTAACATGCCCGGCAATAAAAACAGCAATAATTCAGGCTGTCCGCGCATCGCTTGTTCCGCGGCAACGGCCCAAAAATGGTGTGCAAAAATAAACACCAGCGTATAAAGCATCATACCCAGAACCGATGCTGGCCAGCGATTATTGCGCTGCAACATAACCATCCTCAACTTTGTTGTTAACAATATTGAAACGTTTACTGCCCTGATGCGCACAAGTGGAAATAAAAAGAAACAGCCGCTGGCAGAAGGATTAAAAACTGCTGATAGCTGAGGAAGTTATTTATGATTAGAATGACGCCGTTTTAAATAATGGTCTGCACCTTCCTGGCGGCAAGGACATTCACAGCTGCCACAAGATAGCGAAAAAAGGCCCTTTCATCAACTTGTTACAGGTAAAGAAGAAGTTAAACCGTGAACATTAACGTCGCAGAATTGTTAAGCGGAAATGACGTTCTGTTATTATTTGTCGTCTTAGCCCTGGGGCTGTGCTTAGGCAAATTACGTCTCGGCTCGGTACAGCTAGGAAATTCCATTGGTGTCCTCGTTGTTTCATTGATTTTAGGTCAGCAGCACTTTGCGATAAATACCGACGCACTCAGTCTCGGCTTTATGTTGTTTATTTTTTGTGTCGGTGTTGAAGCCGGACCTAACTTTTTCTCGATCTTTTTCCGCGACGGTAAAAACTACTTCCTTCTTGCCATTGTTATGGTGGTCAGCGCCCTGCTCGTTGCGTTGGGACTCGGCAAAGTGTTCGGCTGGGATATTGGTCTCACGGCAGGCATGCTGGCCGGTTCCATGACCTCCACGCCGGTACTGGTTGGCGCGGGTGACACGCTGCGACAAAGCATCAGTGACAACCATCAGCTCAGCATGATGCAGGATAACCTCAGCCTCGGTTACGCCCTCACCTATTTGATTGGTCTGGTCAGCCTGATCTTTGGCGCGCGCTATCTGCCTCGTCTGCAACATCAGGACTTACCGACCTGTGCGCAGCAGATTGCACGGGAACGTGGTCTGGATGCTGACAGCCAGCGTAAAGTGTTCCTGCCGGTGATCCGCGCCTATCGCGTTGGCCCGGAACTGGTGGAATGGAGCGGCGGTAAAAATCTGCGCGAGCTGGGCATTCATCGTCAGACCGGCTGCTACATTGAACGCCTGCGTCGTAACGGTATTCTCGCCAGCCCGGATGGGGATGCGATGCTACAACTCGGCGATGAGATCTCGCTGGTGGGCTATCCCGACGCACACGCACGCCTCGATGCCAGCTTCCGTAACGGCAAAGAGGTGTTCGACCGCGATTTGCTCGACATGCGCATCGTCACCGAAGAGATTGTAGTGAAGAACCACAATGCGGTGAATAAACGCCTGAGCCATCTGAAACTCACCGATCATGGTTGTTTCCTTAACCGGGTGATTCGTAGTCAGATTGAGATGCCGATTGATGACAGCATCATGCTGAACAAAGGCGATGTATTGCAGGTGAGCGGTGAAGCACGCCGTGTGAAAAGCCTGGCGGATCGCATCGGCTTTATTGCGATTCACAGTCAGATGACCGATCTGCTGGCCTTCTGCGCCTTCTTTATCATTGGGTTGATGATCGGCATGATCACCTTCCAGTTCAGCAACTTCAGCTTTGGCATCGGTAACGCCGCCGGTTTGCTGTTCGCGGGTATCATGCTCGGCTTCCTGCGCGCCAACCATCCGACCTTTGGCTACATTCCGCAAGGGGCGCTGACCATGGTGAAAGAGTTCGGTTTGATGGTGTTTATGGCAGGTGTCGGCCTGAGCGCCGGTAGTGGCCTGCAACATGGCCTTGGCAGCGCGGGCGCCTTGATGTTGCTCAGCGGTCTGCTGGTGAGTCTGATCCCGGTGGTGATTTGCTATCTGTTTGGTGCCTACGTGCTGCGTATGAACCGCGCGCTGCTGTTTGGTGCCATCATGGGCGCTCGCACCTGTGCCCCGGCCATGGAGATTATCAGCGATACCGCACGCAGTAGCATTCCGGCACTCGGCTATGCAGGAACTTATGCGATTGCTAACGTTTTGCTGACGCTCGCCGGCACGCTTATTGTGATAATTTGGCCGCTTTTGCCTTTTTAAAAATATTTTTACTGCGTTCAGAACTTTCTATTTGGGGCGCAGTCTGAATAAGTGCCACTGCTTTTCTTTGAAATCCCCAAATTGTGGAGCCCGCCGGTCACTGACTTGCGGGTTTTTTTATGCCTGCAATTCCTGCCGCTTAAGGTTCTCCTAAGCGTAAATTGCGACCCTGCCACTCTGGTTTCGCTATTTTCCAATATTCATGCAACTTTCATCAAAGTTAAACACTCCAACAACCCACGATAAGATTAAGAGCCCGACTATTTATTGTTTGTCTGGTCGCTTTTACGCTATCAACTTTATTTTACTGGCAATTTCAGCACTGGTGTTTATGTGGTGGTCGCGCCACGAAAGCCTGGATATCGCTATCAGCCAGCAGTGGTTTGCCCCACAGACGCAGACGTTTCCGTGGCAACACAACCGCTGGCTGGATCTGATCAATCATCGCTTGTTCAAGGATGTGATCATCGCCGGTGCGGTATTGATGTTGTTACGAGGTGTGCAGAAGCGTGATGGCCGCCGCGTGCTGGTGGCCCTGCTGTTTGGTATGGGGCCATTAGTGGTGGGCATCCTGAAGGCGCACAGCGCGCACTCCTATCCATGGGATTTGGCGATGTTTGGCGGTAAGGCAGCCAGTTTTGTACTGCTGGACCCGACTCCGGCTAACAGCGGTCCCGGGCAATGCTTCCCCGGCGGTCACGCTTCCAGCGGCTTTGCCCTGATGGCGCTGTTCTTCCTGTGGTGGCCCGAGCGTCCGCGCCGCGCCGTGCTGGCGCTGTTGTTCGGTATCGCGGTGGGCTTACTGATGGGATACGGACAGGTGATGCGCGGTGCCCACTTTTTCTCTCACAACTTGTGGGCTGGCTGGTGGGTGTGGCTGAGCCAGGTGCTGATTTTTGCTGGTGTTTCTTTTTGGGTAGACAAGATGAGGAAAAGCAAACGTGATGGAAGCGCTCAACCATAGCCTGTTTCTATGGATCAACGCCACGACGGATTCACCGCCATGGTTGATTAATCTGGCGACCTTTATCGCCAAAGATGTGATTGCCATTGTCCCACTGCTGATTGTGGCCTTGTGGTTTTGGGGACCGCGTGAGCAGGTGCAATCTCAACGCGCGCTGGTTCTGAAAACCGGCATAGCGCTGATTTATGCATTAAGTATTTCCTGGTGTGTCGGCCAGCTACTGCCACATCCGCGCCCGTTTGCTATTGGCTTCGGACATCAATTCCTGGCACACGCCGCCGATGACTCTTACCCCAGCGATCATGGCACCACCATCTTTACTTTTGCGCTGGCGTTTATCTTCTGGCACCGACTGTGGTCAGGGGTGATTTTACTGGCGGTCGGCAGCACCATTGCCTGGTCGCGCGTCTATCTGGGCGTGCATTGGCCAATGGATATGCTGGGCGGATTTTTGGTGGGCTTGCTGGCGTGTCTGGCTTCGCATATGGCGTGGCAGTTGTATGGCGAACGCATGCTGGCCTTCACCCACCAACTATATCGCGCCCTGTTCGCTATGCCGATCAAAAAAGGATGGGTACGCGGATAAGGTAAAGGGCGGCTCACTCGGGCCGCCCGATAGGGGACTAGCTAAACCACTTCCCAAACCAGCCGTTGAATTTCATCATAATGAAGTCCCAGATACGGCCAATAAATCCGCCCTCCGGCACCGCTTCCATCACCACCAGCGGACGCTGATCCACGGTTTTGCCATCCAGCTGGAAATCAATGGTCCCCACCACCTGATTCTTCTCCAGTGGCGCTTCCAGCTGCGGTGAATTCAGGGTGAAACTCGCCTTGAGGTTTTTCATCTGCCCTTTCGGCACAGTGATCGCTGCGTCTTTCGCGACACCGAGATTGACCTGACTCTGCTCACCGAACCACACGCGCTGCTGGGCAAAAGGCTTATCGCTTTTAATCGGTGTCACGGTTTCGTAGAAACGGAAACCCCACGTGAGGAGCTTCTCACTTTCACGGAAGCGGATCGCATCGGTTTGCGTACCCAGTACCACCGAGATCAAACGCATGTCTCCGTCCACGGCGGACGCGACCAGGTTATTACCCGCGCCCGAAGTGTGTCCGGTTTTAATCCCATCCACCTTCAGGTTACTGCTCCACAACAGGCGGTTACGGTTCATCTGCTTGATGTGATTAAAGGTGAACTCTTTCTCACTGTTTAACGCATACTCTTCAGGTACATCGCTGATCAAACGCTGGCCGATAATCGCCATATCGCGCGCGGTACTGTATTGCCCATCGGCATCCAGCCCGTGCACGGTCATAAAGTGGGTATTCTGTAATCCAAACGCCTTAACGTAGTTGTTCATCAGACCGATAAACGAGTCCTGGCTACCGGCGACATAATCGGCCAGCGCGATACAGGCATCATTGCCTGACTGAATCACCACGCCCTTGTTGAGTTCAGAGACCGGAATACGGTCACCCGGTTTCAGGAACATCAGTGAAGAACCGCGCAGCTTCGGGTTGCCGGTTGCCCATGCATCCTGGCCGATAGTGACCAGGTCATCGTTGTGGATCTTGCCGGCTTTTAGCGCCTGGCCGACCACGTAGCTGGTCATCATTTTGGTCAGGCTGGCGGGGTCCAACCGCTGGTCGGCATTGGACTCAGCCAATACCTTGCCGCTGTTGTAGTCCATCAAAATCCAGGCTTTGGCCTCAATTTGCGGTGCAGCAGGCGCCTGTTCAGCCTGAGTGGTGACGGGAAGGAAAAGCACTAATAATGAAGTGGCAGCCAGCGGCCGCAAGGCAGAAATGACGGAGTTTTTTCTCATGAGCGTGACCAGATTGTCCTTGTTAAATCATGGTTTTCTAGCAGGTAAGACATGTCTTAATAAAAGCTACACGCTTACCACCTGCGAACAAAACCGTCCAACCGTAAAGTTTTATAGAGTTTATTAGAGTAACCCTGGCATCAACCCCGACGCGCTGCCACTTTTACTGTTACGCCGTAGTGGAAAAAGTGAGAGAAATTCCGATTTTTCGCAGAACGGTTAAGCCAGTCACAAAATTCCGCTAACCTGATGCCAATCAGCCCGAGGAGAACCACGATGGACTTAGCCGTTTTCGATCTGGACGAAACCCTGATTTGTGAAGACAGTACCAGCCTGTGGCTGCGCTGGCTGGTCTCACAGGGATTTGCCCCCGAAGCACTCATCTCTCAGGAACAAGCCTTAATGGAGAAATACCATGCCGGCACCCTGTCGATTGAAGAGTATATGAGCACCACGCTATCCCCGCTCGCCGGTATGGCGACCCTGACGGTTGAGGGTTGGGTACGGCGTTTCATCCATCGCGATATTCTGCCACGCGTCTTCCCCGCCGCACGGGAACGCATAAACTGGCATCAGCAACGCGGCGACACCGTGATGATCATTACCGCCAGTGGCGATCATCTGGCGGTGCCGATTGCGCAACGTCTGGGTGTACACGGCGCGTTGGCGATTTGCGTAGAAGTGGTTGACGAGCGCTACAGCGGCCAGATTTATGGCACAGCCACCTATCGCGAGGGGAAAGTCACTCGTCTGAGTGACTGGAAGGCTTTGCAACAGGATAAGCGCTTTGAAAAAACCTGGGCTTACAGCGACTCCATGAACGATTTACCCTTGCTCAACCATGCTGATCACGCCTGGGTCATTAACCCGGATGCGCTGCTGCAGCAGGAAGCGCAGCAGCGGGGTTGGGAAGTATGCAGCTGGGTGCGTTAAGTTAACCACGCGAGGCGCTGGCGGGTTCCGCCAGCCCGACTTTTAACAGCTTGCCGTTAGCTTCATCGGTGAGCACATAGAGATAACCATCCGGCCCCTGACGCACATCGCGAATACGTTCACCGCGATCCTCCAGCAGTCGCTGCTCTTCGACCACTTTCTCGCCGTTCACCCGCAGGCGAATCAGGCTTTTTTCCTTTAATGCGCCGATAAACAGCGAGTTTTTCCACTGCGGGAAACGTGCGCTGTTGTAAAACGCCATCCCGCTGATGGCTGGTGACACTTTCCACCAGAACTGCGGTTGTTCCGTGCCCGCCACGTGCGTGCCCTGCGCTTCCGGCACTTTCTGTCCGCTGTAATCAATGCCGTAGGTGGCCAATGGCCAGCCGTAGTTTTTGCCTTTCTGCGGGATATTCACTTCATCGCCGCCGCGTGGGCCGTGTTCACTCTCCCACATTTGCTGCGTCCACGGATTGAAAGCTAATCCCTGTGGATTGCGCATGCCGTAAGACCAGATTTCTGCCCGCGCGTCTTTGCGCTGGATAAAAGGATTGTCTGCCGGGATTTCACCGTTCTGGGTCAGGCGCACGATTTTTCCTGAAAGCTTGTCGAGCTGTTGGGCGCTGAGGCTGGAAAAGTTGTCGCCAAAGGCAATGTAGAGATAGCCCTGACCATCAAATGCCAGCCGGGTCCCCATATTGGCACCGCTGGAGAGTTTCGGTGTCTGCTCCAGCACCACCTTGAAGTCGCTCAATTGACGGTTATCGTCGCTGAGTCGCCCGTAGCCGACCACACCGCCCGCTCGCCCCTCGTCATCTGCCGTGGTGTAACTGAGCCACACGCGGCGGCTCTGGGCGAAATCCGGTGCCAGCACCACATCCAGCAAGCCGCCCTGACGATTTGCCCACACTTTGGGTACGCCACTAATGGGTTGCGACAAGCCTTTTCCCGGCTGCCAACTGCGGAGTTGCCCGGAGCGTTCGGTAATTAACAACGTTTGATTGTCAGGCAGAAAAGCCACTGACCACGGATGATCAAGTTTGTCCTGTAGTACCTGTACCTGAACATCAGCAGCCAGGGTCGAATGGGCATAACTCAATGCGCCAAGCAACAGCGCGACAGGCAGTAAACGCATGGGATTCTCCTTTATCACGGTCTGCCGTTAAGGGTAGTCAGCCCGTAAGAAAGGATGTGCAGGATTTACAAAACATTAAGCCCGACATAGCGCCGGGCGACGGGATTAAGGCGCGGAGAAGGCCACAACATCACGAATCATTTCGTCGATGCCCGGACGAAGATCGTTGAGCGTAATTGGCGTACTGTTGTTCGGCAGGGATTTACCAAAGGCTTTGCGCACAACTTTGATCATTGGCTTACCGGTCTGCGCATCGACCGCTTCCACCTCGAGGAACAGCGCACTGTTTTGCGTACGGTGGCCAGTGGCCGCCATGGTGCTCGCTACAACTGCCGCAATCGGCACCACTTCGTAGAACTGCATCCCTTCGTTTTCTGCCGTCACGGCGGTGATGGCGCTTTTCACCCTGAGCGTATGTGCACCAGGCTTGCCCACCACCGGTTTACGTTCTGCGACCGCGCGTTTTAACTGACTATCGGTGTACTGACGGATTTGATCCAATGTTTGCTGGCTGATGCGTTCAGTCGGTCGCGCGGCGGGATAGTAAACCACGGGTTCGAACACAACATTGGTGTAATCCGCGCTGTGATAATCCGGCGAGATCCAGCGCAATGTCGGTTTACCGCTGGGTGACTGTTCAGATTTTAACTGGCTGTAATCGCCGAGAAAGCCGGAAAACTGCTGTTTATCCGCAACATGAGAGGTACAACCTACCGCCAGCATAGCCAGCGTTAAAGCAGGAATATAAAGACGAAATCGCATGAGAAAGCCCTTATAAGAGGTAAATCGCTTCTCAAGTGTAGAGCGCACGCTGCGCTTTGGCGGGAAATTTTCACAGAATGGGAGAAGAAACCACCTGCATTGCAGGTGGTTAGGGAATCACTCGAAGCAGGTCTCAGGATTCTCAGACAACGAAATGAACCTTTCGCCGCCTTTGGTCAGGGCAATAATGCCGCCGCTCTCAATATCATAAACCCACCCATGCAGACGCACTTTGCCTTTACGCAGCGCCACCGCTACCGAAGGGTGTGTTTTGATATTGTTCAGCTGAGCAATCACGTTCTCTTTGACCATTTCATTGAGACGGGTTTCCACCGCTTCATAGTTACGCTCTTCCACCACGGCTTTCGCCGCATTGGCGTAGTGCAACCAGTGATCGACCGCTGGCATGCTTTCTAAATCCGCATTAGACGCGATGGCGTTCATGGCACCACAGTTGGAGTGACCGCAAATGATGATCTCAGTCACACCCAGCGCAACGACCGCGTATTCAATCGTGGCGGAGACACCGCCCGGTTCGGGACCAAACGGCGGCACAATATTACCGGCGTTACGGATCACGAACAGCTGGCCTGGCTCGGATTGGGTGACTAATTCAGGCACCAGACGGCTGTCTGAGCATGAGATAAACAGGGCTTTGGGATTCTGGTTTGACGCCAGACTTTTGAAAAGATCCTTCCTTTCAGGGAACACATTCTGTTGGAAATTCAGAAAACCTTTAACGATCTCTTGCATTTGTCTGCTCTCACTTTATCCGCATCTGCGCTGGCGGTACGATCTGCACCGTCAGCACGCGTTCAAATTCTTCAGTGCGGTGAATAACTTACAATCACCAACCGAACATTTAAGCAAAACAGGCTGGATTACACAACTCGGATCACCGTTAACGGTTCGCAGTCGCCAGCCTTATCGGCGACGATTTGAACGGATAACAGCTCCATTAAGCATAGCGGGAAACGCCCATTATGCGGTTAAGGAGATTCTTACATCACCTATACATTTTCCCTCGCAACCTCTGTACAATCCCCCGCCTATCCACACTAATTATGATGAATTATTATCCTTATGAGCCATGTCAAAAATCCGCCGCGCGTAGGCTTCGTCTCACTCGGCTGCCCAAAAAACCTCGTCGACTCAGAACGCATCCTGACGGAACTGCGTACTGAAGGCTACGATGTGGTGCCACGCTACGATGATGCGGAGATCGTCATCGTTAACACCTGTGGATTTATTGATAGCGCCGTACAGGAATCACTGGAAGCGATCGGTGAAGCGCTGAACGAGAATGGCAAAGTGATCGTCACCGGTTGCCTGGGTGCCAAAGTGGATCAGATCCGCGAAGTGCATCCTAAGGTACTGGAAATCACCGGCCCTCATAGCTACGAGCAAGTGCTGTCGCACGTTCACACCTATGTGCCAAAGCCGGAACACAACCCGTTCCTGAGCTTAGTGCCAGAGCAAGGCGTGAAGCTGACGCCGCGCCACTATGCTTACCTGAAAATTTCCGAAGGCTGTAACCACCGTTGCACCTTCTGCATCATCCCTTCTATGCGTGGCGATCTCGACAGCCGCCCGATTGGTTCGGTGCTCGACGAAGCCAAACGTTTGGTGGAAGCTGGCGTCAAAGAGCTGCTGGTTATCTCACAGGATACCTCGGCTTACGGCGTGGATGTGAAGCACCGCACCGGTTTCTGGAACGGATCCCCGGTGAAAACCAGCATGGTCAGCCTGTGCGAACAGCTGGCGAAACTCGGCGTGTGGGTGCGTCTGCACTATGTCTACCCGTATCCGCATGTGGATGACGTGATTCCGTTAATGGCCGAAGGGAAAATTCTGCCTTATCTTGATATTCCGTTGCAGCACGCCAGCCCGCGCATTCTGAAGCTGATGAAGCGCCCTGGTGCGGTTGAACGTACGTTGGAGCGCATCAAACGCTGGCGTGAAATTTGCCCGGAACTGACGCTGCGTTCGACCTTTATCGTCGGCTTCCCCGGCGAAACCGAAGAAGATTTCCAGATGCTGCTCGACTTCCTGAAAGAAGCGCGTCTGGATCGCGTTGGCTGCTTCCAGTACAGCCCGGTTGAAGGCGCGACGGCCAACCAACTGCCGGACCAGGTGCCGGAAGAGGTGAAGCAGGAGCGTTTCGATCGCTTCATGCAATTGCAGCAGAAAATCTCCAGCGAACGTTTGCAGGAGAAAATCGGCCGTGAAGTGTTGGTGATCATCGATGAAGTGGATGAAGAAGGCGCGGTGGGTCGCAGCATGGCCGATGCACCTGAGATCGACGGTGCGGTGTATCTGAATGGCGATCGTCAGGTGAAAGTCGGTGATGTGGTGCGTGTCAAAGTTGAACACGCCGATGAGTACGATTTATGGGGTACGCGCGTTTAACCGTGCAGCTGCTGGTGCGCACGTTTGCGCGCCAGATAATCGGTATCCGCTCTCAGCCGATCCCAGCATGATTTAAAGATGGCCGCCGCTGCGGCCTTTTCTTTTTCTGTGGTACGAGGTAGCTCGTTACCGTCTGCATCATATTTGCGTCCGCCTTTGTGATTGCTATATCGGCGCGCGCGGGTATAACCCATCTGAATAAATTTTCGCGCCATATCCATGCCGACAAAGTCGTCCTGTGCGCGGTACTCCTCAAACAACTGCATGATCTGAACGGAAGATTCCTGAGCCAGTTCCACGGTCCGGAAGCGCCAGAATGGCAGAATTTCGCTCTTGTAAGGCTCCACCATTAACACCCCCTGCTCACCGCGCCCAACCTGATAAAGGTCTGGCCGCTGTCGGAAATCAATATTCTTAAAGTCTTGTTCGTAATCAAAGGGTTTCACTGCATTTCTCCTGCACGACATTATCACTTACTGCAATTATTTTTTTGCGGCTCTTAAGCAATGTGCTTTTACACCGATAACTTCTCTACTAGCCTACTTTGCTCAGGGAAAATCATGTTAACGAAAATGAAAATTGTGACTGCCATCATATTGATGCTGTTGGTATTCACCGCTATGCAGGCCATCTCCGGCTCACTGTTTTTATCTTCCCTGATCGCTGGCCAGCATAATTTCACCGCCAGTAACCAGCTGTCGCATCAACAACGTGAGTTCTCCGATAGCTGGCAAACGCTGGTGAAAACGCGCGTTATCATCAACCGCGTGGCGATTCGCATCCTGAAGAATCAGACCGATGATGCTTCACGCGCTGCCATCAACAAGCTGCTGGTTTCCGCGGGCGCCTCGCTTGATGAAGCGAAACAGCACTTTGACCGCTACAAAAGTGTCCCACGGATTGCGGGGCAAAGTGCGGCAGCCGCCGAGCTTATCGAAAGCAAATTCGCGAACTATTACCAACTGCTGAATCAATCCGCGACCTTTCTGAAAGCCAACAACTACGCCGCCTATGGCGAGCTGGATGCACAGCAAGCGCAGGATGATTTGGAAGCGGCCTACAAGCAGTGGCGTGGCGACAACGTGCAGTTAATCAATTCCCGCGCTGCAGATAACGATAGCACTTATCAGCATATGCTGGTGATGGTTGCTGCGATGGCAGTGATTGTGGTGCTGTTGCTGCTGGTGGTTTGGCTGCTGGTTCGCCGCATCCTGTTGGCGCCGATGAAGCAAGTTCAGCAGCAGATGGAGCGCTTCGCCGAGGGCGACCTCTCCGCCAGTTTGAAGATTGAAGGACACAGTGAAATGGCCGCCATTGCCGCGAGCCTCAACCATATGCAGCAAGCACTGTTGGGCACTATTAACAATGTTCGCGACAGTGCCGATGCCATTTTCAGCAGTGCCAGCGCGATCGCCAACGGTAACAACGATCTCTCCTCCCGCACGGAACAACAGGCCGCCTCGCTGGAAGAGACCGCCGCCAGCATGGAAGAGCTGACCGCCACCGTTAAACAGAATGCCGATAACGCACGTCAGGCGACGCAGCTGGCGAAAACCGCATCGGAAACCGCTGACAAAGGTGGGAATGTGGTGGACGGCGTGGTGAAAACCATGCGCGACATCGCCGACAGTTCGAAGAAAATCGCCGACATCACCAGCGTGATCGATGGCATTGCTTTCCAGACCAATATTCTGGCGCTGAATGCTGCCGTTGAGGCCGCTCGCGCCGGTGAACAAGGTCGTGGCTTTGCTGTGGTCGCGGGTGAAGTCCGTAGCCTGGCGCAGCGCAGTGCACAGGCAGCGAAAGAGATTAAGCTACTGATTGAGGGCTCCGTGCAGCGCGTTAATTTAGGTTCACAACAGGTGAGCAGCGCCGGCGATACCATGCAGGAGATCGTCAGCGCGGTAACGCGCGTGACCGATATCATGGGCGAAATTGCGTCGGCCTCTGACGAGCAGAGTCGCGGCATCGATCAGATTGGTGTGGCAGTGAACGAGATGGATCGCGTAACGCAGCAGAACGCCACACTGGTGCAGGAATCGGCTAACGCCTCGGCTTCGCTGGAGCAGCAGGCCAGCAGCTTGTCCTCAGCGGTGGCGTGCTTTAAAACCGGGACGCGGGCCGTGATGGCACCGGTGACAAACACGGTGAAAGCCCCTGTCGCAACCACACCACGCGCCTTACCCGCTGCCGGTGCACACAGCAACGACAACTGGGAAACGTTCTGAGGTAACAGAAAAAATCAGGTCGCCATAAATGGCGACCTGACCTGCACAACGGGATTTTTCAGGGTGCGCACTAACGCGCACCGATTTGATATTTCAGGTCTTTAACTTCGGATCTAACGCATCTCGCAGTCCATCACCCAACAGATTGAACGCCAGCACCGTCAGGAAAATCGCCAGACTGGGGAAAATCGCCACATGCGGCGCAATCACCATATCGGCACGCGCTTCATTGAGCATCGCGCCCCATTCCGGCGTGGGTGGCTGAGCGCCCAAACCCAGGAAAGACAAACTCGCTGCCGTGATGATCGACGTCCCGATGCGCATGGTGAAATAGACCACAATCGACGACACGGTGCCGGGCAGAATGTGACGCATGATAATCGTCCAGTCGGATGCGCCGATGCTGCGGGCTGATTCAATAAAGGTTTGGTGTTTCAACACCAGCGTATTGCCACGCACCAGACGAGCAAAGGCTGGAATACTGAAAATCGCCACCGCCACAATCACATTGCTCATGCCGCTACCCATGATCGCCACCACCGCAATCGCCAGCAGAATGCCGGGGAAAGCAAACAGCACGTCACAGATACGCATGGTAATCCGATCCCACCAGCCTTCGTAATAACCGGCCAGCAACCCCAGCAGCGTACCAATCAGCGCACCGATCGCTACCGAGAAAAAACCAGCAATCAGTGAAATACGCGTACCGACCAGTACGCGGCTAAATATGTCACGCCCTAGCGAATCCACGCCAAACCAGTGCATCATCGACGGCCCATCATTTAGCCGGTCGTAATCAAAATAGTTTTCCGCATCAAACGGGGCAATAAACGGAGCGATAAACGCCACCACAATCAATAGCAGCACAAATAAGCCCGCCACCATCGCCACATGTTGATGGCGAAAGCGGCGCCAGAATTCACGCCACGGCGTACGTACCCGGGTTTCCGTCATCATCGGCATGGTTTTCAATGCCGCTGCGCGTCGCCAGTTTTTCAAGTGCGACTCCTTACCTGTAACGGATGGCCGGGTTGATCGCCGCATACAGCATATCGACAATCAAATTGATCAAAATGAACTCCAGCGAGAACAGCAGCACCTCGGCCTGAATCACCGGATAATCGCGCATCTCCACCGAATCCACCAGCAAGCGGCCTAAACCGGGCCAGTTGAACACCACTTCCACCACAATTGAGCCACCGAGCAGGAAACCAAACTGCAGGCCCATCATGGTCACCACCGGAATCATCGCATTGCGCAGGCCGTGTTTGACCACCACCAGCGACTCACGAACCCCTTTGGCGCGCGCGGTGCGCATGTAATCTTCCTGCATGACTTCGACAAACGAAGCGCGGGTAAAGCGTGCCATCACCGCCGCCACGGCTGCACCCAGGGTTATCGACGGCAGAATATAGTGTTTCCAGCTGTCGGCACCGACCGTTGGCAGCCAACCCAGCTCAACAGAGAACACCTGCATTAGTAGCATGCCTAAGGCGAAAGCGGGAAAAGAGATGCCAGATACGGCCAGCGTCATGCCGATGCGATCGGGCCAGCGGTTGCGCCAGACGGCCGATGTAATGCCGATGGTCATACCGAAAATCACCGCCCACACCATGCTGGTGAGCGTCAGCCACAGCGTCGGGAAGAAGCGCGCGGCTATCTCTTCCGAGACCGGACGTTTCGACACCATCGACTGGCCAAAATCCCCCTGCAACGCATTAAGAATAAAGTGCCAGAACTGCTGGATCAGCGGCTGATCGAGACCGAGTTCCTGACGCACCAGCGCCACCACCGAGGCATCCGCTTCCGGACCCGCAATCAGGCGCGCCGGATCGCCCGGCAGCAGGTGGACAAACAAGAACACCAGCACCGCGACAATCAGCAGCGTGGGGATCAACCCCAGTAGTCGTTTGAGAAAATAGTTGAGCATGCAAAATCCTGCGCAGCAGCGGCCAGCCTCGCAAGGCTGGCCGCGCCTGTTACTTCAGATCCGCCTCATCAAAATTGAATGAGGTGTCGGGCATGACATAAAAACCGGTGAGGTTTTTATTGTTCGCGGAGAGCAACTGCTCAACCACCAGCGGAATCCACGGATGGTCGTTCCAGATACGATCCTGAGCATCTTTGTACAGTTTGGCTTTCTGCTCACGATCGGTGGTTTTCAGTGCATCGCTCAGATCTTTATCCACTTGCGGATTGCTGTAGAACGCCGTGTTAAAGATGGCTGGCGGCCAGGAGGTGGTGGCAAACAGCGGCGTCAGTGCCCAATCTGCTTCACCGGTCGAAGCCGACCAGCCAGTGTAGAACATGCGCACACCGCTCTCTTTCTGCCCTTTACTCTCGACTTCTGCGGCACGCTGACCCGCATCCATCGCCGTGACTTTCACCTTCACGCCGACCTGCGCTAGCTGCTGCTGAGTGAACTGCAGCACTTTCTGCGCGGTACTGTGGTTGTGAGATGACCACAAGGTGGTTTCGAAACCGTTCGGGAAGCCTGCTTCTTTCAACAGCTCACGTGCTTTGGCCGGGTCATATTTAATCGCTGGATATTTCTGCGCAAAATCAATCGCCGGTGGCACGATGCCGGTGGCTGGCGTGGCATAACCAGCAAACGCCACTTTGACCAACGCCTCACGATTGATGGCGTATTCCAGTGCTTCACGTACTTTTGGATTATCAAACGGCTTCTGCGTCACGTTGAGGCTGATATAGCGCTGCATAATCGATGGCGTGGTGACCACGTCGAGCTTGCTGTTGCCCTGCAGTAGTTTGGCCTGCTCAAACGGCACCGGGAAAGCAAAGGTCGCCTCGCCGGTCTGCAACATCGCCGCACGGGTGTTGTTGTCTACTACCGGGCGGAAAGTGATGCTGTCCAGCTTCGGATAGCCTTTCTTCCAGTAGCCATCCCACTTCTTGACTTTGACGAAGTCGGTCTGATTCCAGGTAACGAACTCATACGGACCGGTACCCACCGGATGGAAGCCAATGTCCTTACCGTATTTCTTCAGGGCGGTGGGCGAAATCATCACTGCCGCCGGGTGCGCCAGATTGTTGATGAAGGCCGAGAACGGCTGCTTCAGCGTAATCTTCACCGTGGTCGGATCCACCGCTTCGGTGCTGGCCACATACTTGAACAAGTTGTAACGCTTGAGATGATTATCCGGGTTGCTGGCACGGTCGATGTTGGCCTTGACCGCTTCCGCGTTGAAATCGGTGCCATCCTGGAACTTCACGCCCGAGCGCAGTTTGATAGTGTAAGTTAAGCCATCGCTGCTCGCCTGATAGCTTTCCGCCAGCACGTTTTGCAGCTTCATGTCTTTGTCGAAGCCGAACAGTCCCTGATAGAACGCCTTGGCCACCGACTGCGACAATGTGTCATTGGCGTCGTACGGATCCATAGTGGTAAAGGTTGACGCCACAGCAATCACCGCGTCCTTCGCTGCCCACGCTGGCATCGCCAGCGCTGAACTCAACAACCCGGCAGTGATAACCCCTTTTCGCATAATGTGGTGCATTGTTATCGTTCTCCTGTAATCCCTGTCATGCGCGACATCCGTGGATGACGCGGTTGCTTGCTGCTCAGGCACCGCTAATGGCGTGGCGGGCAACAAAATGCCCCGGTGCCACTTCCAGTAACGGTGCCACTTCTGGCTCATCACCCAAGGGGCGGATCGGGCTGGGGATCTCATCCACCATTAACGCCCGCTCGCGATGACGGTGCGCCGGATCGGCGACCGGCACCGCGGCCATCAGTTTTTTCGTGTAAGGATGGCGCGGCTGCTCAAACACCGCCTGGCGCGGCCCCATTTCCACAATCTGTCCGAGATACATCACGGCCACGCGATGGCTGATGCGTTCTACCACCGCCATATCGTGAGAAATAAATAAGAAGGCGATGCCAAACTCGCGCTGCAAGTCGAGCATCAGATTGATAATTTGCGCCTGAATCGAGACATCCAGCGCCGAGACTGACTCATCGGCAATCACCACTTTAGGGTTCAGGGCCAAGGCGCGAGCGATGCAGATGCGCTGGCGCTGGCCGCCTGAGAACTCGTGTGGATAGCGTTGCGCATGCTCCGGCAGCAAACCGACGCGCTCCAGCAGCCAGGCTACACGCTTCTCCGCCTGGCGCCGATCCATGGTTTTGTGCACCAGCAGCGGTTCCATAATCGAGAAACCCACCGTCAGGCGCGGATCGAGGGAGGCGTAAGGGTCCTGAAAAATGAACTGAATGTCGCGGCGCAGCGAAGCCAGCGCGTTGCCCTGCAACGCATCTATACGCTGACCATTAAAAGTAATCGTGCCGCCCTGGCTGGCGACCAGGCGCAGCAGCGATCGACCGGTAGTGGATTTTCCGCAGCCGGATTCGCCGACCAGCGCCAGCGTCTCGCCAGCATGCAGATCAAAGCTGACCTTCTCAACCGCATGCACACGGCGTTTCACGCGATTCAATAACCCACCACGAATATCAAAACGCGTCACCAGGTCGCGTACCTGCAAAATCGGCGGTTCATCGCTGCGCACCGTATCCTGCGGTTTGGCAATCTCTTCACGGCCATTGGTGTGCAGTAAGGGGAATTTAGCGGGCAGCGGCTGGCCGCTCATCGCTCCCAACTTCGGCACGGCCGCCAACAAGGCGCGGGTGTAAGGCTGTTGCGGCGCATCAAACAGCTGCTGCACCGGCGCACGCTCAACCACATCGCCGCGATACATCACCTGTACGCGATCGGCCATCTCCGCCACCACGCCCATATCGTGAGTGATAAAAATCACCCCCATCTGCATCTCTTTTTGCAGCACGCGGATCAGCTGCAGAATTTGCGCCTGGATGGTCACGTCCAGTGCGGTAGTGGGTTCATCGGCAATCAGTAAAGCCGGTTTGCACGACAGCGCCATGGCAATCATCACGCGTTGACGCATGCCGCCGGAGAGTTGATGCGGAAAACGCGATAACACATTGTGGGCTTCAGGTATGCGCACCAGATCCAGCATGCGCCGTGCTTCGGCTTGCGCTTGCTGGTGGCTTTTGCCCTGATGTAAACGGATGGATTCGGCGATCTGCTCGCCCACGGTAAACACCGGGTTAAGCGAGGTCATCGGCTCCTGGAAAATCATCGCCATATCGGCACCGCGCACTTTGCGCATCTGGCTGGTGGTAGCGCGCATCACATCCAGCACCTCGCCGTTACGTCGACGCAGTTGGATCTCGCCACTGACATCGCCGCCCGCCTGCTGAATCAAGCGCATCAGCGCCAGCGAGGTGACCGATTTGCCCGAACCGGATTCGCCCACCAGTGCCAGCGTTTCCCCACGATGCAAATCCAGTGAAAGGTTACGCACCGCTTCGGTGATTCGCCCTTCATGCTCAAACCGTACGTTGAGGTCACGCACCGCCAGAACCTGCTCGGGTGCAAACTGCTGATGCTGCTGCGTCATGCCTGCTCCTTAGCTATCGCGGTAAATCGCTACCTCGACTTCGCCACCGACATAGGCGAATCCCCGATACATCCCTTCACTGTTAAAGGGCAGCACCACATTGCCGTGCCTGTCGACGGCAATCAGCCCACCGCTGCCTTCCAGCTCCTGGACTTTGTCATGAATCACGTTGGCAGTGGCTTGCTGCAGGCTACGGCCGCCGTACTCCATCTGTGCAGAAACGTCATACGCTGCCAGAGTACGAATAAACACTTCACCGGTGCCGGTGCAGGAAACCGCCACGGTCTCATTATTAGCGTAGCAGCCCGCGCCGACGAGCGGCGAATCGCCCACGCGGCCGACCTGCTTATTGGTCATGCCGCCGGTTGAAGTGGCGGCCGCCAGATTACCCTGAAGATCGAGCGCCACCGCACCCACGGTGCCGAATTTGCGATCGGGATCGAGCGGATCGTCGCTGTGACTTTGCGCGGCGCCGTCATGATCGAGCACCATCTGCTGGCTGCTCAGCGCACGCTGTAGCTGTTCCCAGCGTTCAGGCGTGGAGAAGAAATCCGGCGCAACCTGTTCCAGCCCCTGTTCAGCGGCAAAGGCTTCTGCACCCGCACCGATAAACAGCACGTGCGGGCTATTTTCCATCACTTTACGCGCCGCCAGGATCGGGTTACGAATCTGGCTGACGCCCGCCACCGCACCGACATCCAGGGTGCGGCCATCCATAATACTGGCATCGAGTTCGTGGGTGCCCTGATGGGTGAAGACCGCGCCTTTGCCTGCGTTGAACAGTGGGCACTCTTCCAGCAGGCGCACCGCCTCGGTCACCGCATCCAGTGCACTGCCGCCTGTGGCCAGAATCTGCTGGCCTGCGGTAACGATTGCGTTCAGTTGCTGACGATAGTGCTGCTCTTTTTCGGCGCTCATAGCGGCACGCGTGATTGCGCCCGCACCGCCGTGAATTGCGATAACTGCTTTAGCCATAACCGGTACCCTGTCAGGAAATCAGAACCAAAAACACTGATTTAGAATGGTTTTCATCTTTTTTAGGCAATTTTCGACTATAGAAAGGCACTCCCGGCTTGTAAAGCAGAAAGTGTATCTCCGGTCATAACCTTTTATTGTGGATTATGCTTTTTTAGTCACATGTGACTCGGCAGACAAATGTCACCATAATAGGCAGCAACTGAAATTCATCACGCAGAGACTGACATGGAACCTTTCACCGCAGGATTAATCTCCCTCGAAGACGCGCAGCAAAAAATGCTGCAACAGCTCACGCCCATTAGCGATTGCCTCAGCGTCTCGCTGTATGAGGCTGCAGGTCGCATCACCGCCAAACCGGTGACGTCTCCACTGGATGTGCCGCCGTTTGATAACTCCGCGATGGATGGTTATGCCGTACGTCTCAGCGATATCGTGCCGGACCGCGAATTTCCGGTCGCAGGCAAAGCTTTTGCCGGCGCGCCGTTCAACGGCGATTGGCCCGCTGGCAGCGTGATTCGTATTATGACCGGTGCGCCGATTCCAGCAGGCTGTGATGCCGTGGTGATGCAGGAGCAAACCGAACAGCTTGCGGGCGGTATCGTCATCACCGCTGAAGTGCGCGACGGCCAAAACATTCGTCGCATCGGCGAAGATATTCAGGCGGGCAAACAGGTGCTGGAGGCGGGTGTTCGCCTCGGAGCCGCCGAGTTGCCGCTGCTGGCTTCACTGGGGATTGCCGAAGTGAGCGTGCTGCGCAAACTGCGCGTGGCGATTTTCTCTACCGGCGATGAATTGCAGGCGGTCGGCCAGCCCTTGGCTGACGGTCAAATCTACGACACGAACCGCTTCACCGTATCGCTGATGCTTAACAAACTGGGCTGCGAAGTGATCGATTTGGGCGTGATTGCGGACGATCCCGAGGCGCTGCGCAAGGCATTCAGCGAAGCCGATCGTCAGGCGGATGTCGTGATCAGCACCGGCGGCGTCTCCGTCGGCGAAGCGGATTTCACTAAAGCGATGCTGGAAGAGTTAGGCGTGATTACCTTCTGGAAGCTGGCGATGAAGCCGGGCAAACCGTTCGCCTTTGGCCGCTTAGCCAACAGCTGGTTCTGCGGGCTGCCCGGCAATCCGGTGTCTGCCGCCGTGACCTTCTATCAGCTGGTGCAGCCGTTGCTGGCCACCCTCACCGGGCAGACCACGCGCATTATGCCGCTGCGCCAACGCGCGCGCGCGACTCAGCGTTTGAAGAAATCGCCAGGACGTCTCGACTTCCAGCGCGGCATTCTCAGTCGTGGTGAAGACGGCGTGCTAGAAGTGCGCAGCACCGGCGCCCAGGGTTCGCACGTGTTTAGCTCTTTCGCCCTGGCCGACTGCTTTATCGTGCTGGATCGCGACCGTGCGGATGTGGAACCTGGCGAATGGGTTGAGGTTGAAGTTTTCAATAGCCTGCTGGAGGGCTAATGAGCGTCGAACTGAGCGATGAGGAGATGCTGCGTTACAACCGTCAGATTGTGTTGCGGGATTTTGATTTTGACGGCCAGGAGAAGCTCAAAGCCTCGCGGGTATTGATTGTGGGTCTCGGCGGGCTTGGCTGTGCCGCCGCACCCTATCTGGCTTCGGCCGGCGTGGGCCATCTTACCTTGCTGGATTTCGACACCGTTAGCTTAAGCAACCTGCAGCGCCAGATTCTGCACAGCGATGCCACACTTGGCCAGCCCAAGGTGGAATCTGCGCGTCGGCAGCTCGCGGCAATTAACCCGCATTGCCAGCTCGAACCGATTGATGCACAGCTGGATGATGCCCAACTCAGCGCTCTGATCGCGCGCCATGATGCGGTGCTCGATTGCACGGATAACGTTGGTGCGCGTGAGCAGATCAATCGTTTGTGTTACCAGCACAAGGTGCCGCTGATTTCCGGGGCGGCCATTCGTATGGAAGGTCAGCTCAGCGTATTTACCTGGCAGCCGGGCGAACCCTGTTATCGCTGCATTAGCCGCTTGTTTGGCGATCAGACATTAAGTTGTGTGGAAGCAGGCGTGCTGGCGCCATTAGTGGGCGTGATTGGCGCGATGCAAGCTTTAGAGGCAATAAAAGTGCTGACCGCGTTGGGGCAACCTGCCCGTGCACGCTTGATGATCTACGATGCGATGAGTGCGGAGTTCCGCAACATGAAAGTGATGCAGGATAGACATTGCGAGGTGTGCGGCGAGAAATAAGTAAGGTGCGCATGGCTGCGCACCTTGTGGTTTTACTCCTGCGGGAAGATGGTGCCTTTATTCATAATCCCGTTCGGGTCAAATGCAGTTTTCAGCGCCTGCAAAATCGGCCATGCACTGCCGTGTTCTTGCTTCGCCCACTGCACGCGATGTTTACCGATTCCGTGGTGATGCACCATCGAGCCGCCCAACTTCAAGGTCTCTTCCACGATCATGCCATTCAGCGGCACGTGATACTTCGCCATCTCCTCTTCCGGACGGCAATCCACCACGTTGTAGTCATAAACAAAGTACATGTTGGTGCCGTTGATGTAGCTGTGTGATGAGTGACCACCCAGCATGGTGATGTCTTTAGCATGTGGGAATTCAGTGCGAATACGCTTTAGCACATTTTCATAGATGGCATTGATGGTTGACCAGTCACCCGACACCTCGGTGGTAAAGCCCATATTGCCGGTGCGCTGGATAAAGTCACGCTCCGCCTGCACTTTCTCCGGGCCCCAGTTCAGGTTCTCAAACCACGTCTGGATCAGCTGGCTATCAACCTGCTGGCACTCAGAATGTTTCGCCACAATGCCTTCGATGCCTTTACCAGTGGCTTCGCTAATGCCCGCCGTGCCTTCCGCCATAAAGATCAGCACACACTTGTCTTTCGAGAAATGACTGAAGTGCTGCTTCGCATCTTCCGGATCGTAAAGACGAGCAATCGAAGGACGATAACCGTCCACCATCACTTCACGCAGGATGGCGAATCCGGTCTTCATCGAGTCCAGCAGATAGCCGTAGAAGCGATTATTCTCCGGCTGATATTTGAAGATTTTTACCGTGACTTCAGTGATGTAACACAGTGCGCCTTCGTTGCCGATAATCACATGGCGAATATCTGGCCCCGCCGCACGGCGCGGCACGTTTTTGATGCGGGTGATGTCGCCATTGGGGAACACCGCTTCCAGCCCCACTACCATATCTTCAATCGCACCATATAGCGTCGAGAACTGGCCAATACTGCGCGTCGCCACCAGGCCGCCCATCTGCGCCAGCGGCTTCGACTGCGGTGAGTGACCGGTGGTGTAACCCTGTGCCCGCAGCTGGTTTTCCAGCACTTCCAGCGTGACACCACACTGCGCAGTGACCTGCATATTTTCGATATCGATCTTTATGACCTGATTCATGCCGGATCCATCCAGCACCACCGAGTTTGGTGCGGCGGTTTCCAGCCCACCTTCCGTTGCTGATGCACCGGTGCGCGGTACGCCATTAATATGATGGCGATTCATAAAGGCTAAGACATCCGAAACCTGTTGGGTATTTTGCAGTTTCACCACCGCAGCCGGGATCGGCAGGGTGTAAACACCGTGAATATCAGCATATTTACGAAAACGATCATGGCTGCTGCGTTTTAATTCAGCTTCGTCGGTCACTACCTGTTGTGGGCCGACGATCTCTTTTAATTGTTCAACAATGGCTTCACGTGAAAGCGTCATAATATTCTTCCTCTCAACAAATATAATTAATTAACGAACCCGATATCCACCATCGACAACCAATAAATGGCCATTGACGTAATTTGATGCGCGGCTGGCTAAATACACCATCGCACCCATTAAATCTTGTGTATCTCCCCAGCGATTCGCCGGAATATGATCCAACACACATTGATTGGTTTCAGGATTACTGCGCGTGGCAGTGGTGATGGCCGTCGCGTAATAGCCTGGCGCGATACCGTTAACCTGAATATTGTATTGCCCCAACTCATCACAATAGGATTTGGTTAAACCGGCCAGCGCATGTTTGGTGGCGGAATAAGCCGGTGACCATTGGCCACCAAGCCAGGAAAAGAGCGAACAGATATTAATAATTTTACCGCTCTGCTGCGGCACCATGATTTTCGCTGCCTGATGACTCATCTCAAAAGCAGCGGTGAGATTCACTGAGATCATCGGATCCCAATCTTCGCGACCAAAATCCAGCACCTTATTGAGCTTACAGATACCGGCATTGTTGACCAGAATATCCAGCCGGCCAAAGCGCTCCAGACACTCCGCGACAATGCGCGCCGGTTCACCGGCCTGCGTGATATCCGCTTGCATAAATTCTGCACGAACACCCTGTTTTTCAATCAGTTGCTTTGTTTCTGGATTGGCAGGCGCCAGATCAGGAATAAAGACATTGGCACCTGCTTTTGCCAGCGCGACTGCAAAGGCCTGGCCCAAACCGGTGTTGCCTCCGGTGACAATGGCGCACTGCCCTCGCAGCGAAAAGAAATCGAGTGAAAATGTATCCAGCGATTCCGTCATGATTCCATCTCCTGGTCTGAATAACGGGCAAAAAAAAGGAGAAAAGCAAGCTCCTTCGCAGTAAAGCGAAGAAGTTACTTTTCTCCAGATCTCGAGTAACTGGTTATTACGCTAGCATGGGCATTTTGAAATAAAAAGCGATCTCAATCACAAAAAAACCTGAAGACATCAAGGTGATTAATTAAGCATCAGAATAAATACGCCAGCGAAAAATATATAAGAATAAGCCGAGTCATTTTAATAACGTCATTCTGTGACTTCCTTCACAACGCCATAGCAAGTTGTCATGCTAAAAATGCTCCCCGTTACTGTCTGAGACCAAGAGAAAAGTAACTTTCTGCGATTGCGGAAAGGACGCTTTTCTCTTTTTTTTGTTTCTAATTTGGGGGCGAAGATGCAAACCAAAAGCTCAATCCGCTGGTTAACATTAGCGGTTATTAGCATCAGCGGTGGCATTAGTTTTGATTTGGCGTATTTACGTTATATCTACCAAATCCCGATGGCGAAATTCATGGGATTTTCGAATACCGAAATCGGTATCATCATGAGCACCTTTGGAATTACCGCTATTTTACTTTATGCGCCCGGCGGCTTAATTTCCGACAAATTTTCCCATCGTAAAGTGATGTCCGGCGCCATGATCGCCACTGGCATTTTGGGTGCCATTATGGCCACCTATCCACCGCTGTGGGCGATGTTGCTGATTCAGGTCGCCTTTGCCATCACCACCATTCTGCTGCTGTGGGCGGTGTCGATCAAAGCGGCTTCGCTGTTGGGCACGCGTGAAGAGCAAGGCAAAATCATGGGCTGGATGGAAGGTCTGCGCGGCGTCGGCGTGATGGGGCTGGCACTGTTTACCGTCTGGGTGTTTGCCCAATTTCACCCTGACGATCCGAGCAGCCTGAAAACAGTGATCCTGATTTACAGCGGCACCTATGTAGCACTCGGCATCGCCTGTTGGTTTTTGGTCAGCGATGGTTTTGCCCAGCAGGACGAGGAGCAATCATCAGCCTTTAGTCTGCAGCATGCGCTACGCGTGCTGAAAATGCCCACCAGCTGGTACTGCAGCATGATTATCTTCGGCGTCTACACCATCTACGCCATCCTCAGCTACTCCACCAACTATTTGTCCGAAATCTATGGCATGTCATTAGTGGCAGCCAGCTACATGGGCATCATCATTAACAAAGTGTTCCGCGCCATCTGCGGTCCGCTGGGCGGCATGGTCACCAGTTACAGCCGCTGGCGCTCGCCGACGCGCGTGATCCAGTTCCTGTCAGGACTCTGCCTGTGTGTGATCGCCTTGCTGTATGTCGTCACACAATCGCCTATTAGCCTGGCACTGGCGATTGGCTTGATTTTATTGATGGGATTCACCTGTTATGCCTCACGCGGCCTCTATTTTGCCTGCATCGGTGAAGTGAATACACCAAAGCAGATCCTCGGCACCACCATTGGTATTTGCTCAGTGATTGGCTTCTTACCCGATGTCTTTGTCTATCCACTGGTGGGCTACTGGCAGGATACGCTGCCGCCTGCCCTTGCCTACCGCAACATGTGGATCATGGGCGGCTGCGCCAGCTTGCTGGTGCTGTTGTTTACCGCCTTACTGATTAGCCAGATCAAGCGGGTCTCACCTGCTGGTCACGCCGCGCCATTAAAAGGAGTCTGATATGTCTGCGCGTTATTTGATGGGAATTGATGTCGGCACACAGAGTGCCAAAGTGGTGATTTTCCGCACCGATGGCGAGGTGATGTGCAGCGCACAGCAGCCGCTGCGTGCACTTGAGATCCCTCAGCCCAATCGTGCCGAACATCCTGATGACGATCTTTGGCATTCGGTGCAGCAGGCCTGCCGTGCGGCGATGACGCGCTTTCACCAGCTGGGTGGTCAGGACCATCAGCTGCTGGCCGCCGGGCTGTGCGTGATCCGCTGCTGCCGGGTGCTGATGCGCCAGGACGGCGAGCTGGCGTGGCCAGTGATCAACTGGATGGATGCACGGCTCAACCAGCCTTATCAACCCGCGCCGGAATACGGTGACGTACGCTGGATCACCACCACCTCCGGCTACATCACCCATCGCCTTACCGGTCAGACACGCGATACCAGTGCTAACTACATCGGCTGCTGGCCAATGGATGATGCCCGCCAGACGTGGGACGACAGCAAAATGGCGAGCTGTCATCTGCGCCGGGATCAGCTGTTTGATGTGGTGCGCCCCGGTGAAATACTTGGCGAAGTCACGTCCACCGCCGCGCGGGCGAGCGGGTTACCGCTGGGTTTGCCAATTATCGCCACCGCCCATGATAAAGCCGTGGAAGCCTTAGGCGCTGGCGCGCTGGCTCAGGGCGAAGCGTTGATTTCACTGGGCACTTATATCGGTGCGATGGTACATGGCGACACGCAGCCGCACGCCAGCGAGCACTTCTGGCCTTTCCAGGCAGCGCTGCCGGGCCATTTTCTCTATGAGTGCATGGGCGTTCGCCGGGGGATGTGGACGGTGAGTTGGTTCCGCGATCAATTTGGCGCAGCGGCACTTCAGGATGCACAAGATACCGGGGTGGATATCGAAACCCTGCTCGGTGCTGAAGCCAGTGTGGTTGCGGCCGGCAGCGACGGGCTGATCACGCTGCACGACTGGGCCGCACCGGCCGAAGCACCGTGGCGAAAAGGGGCGATCATTGGCTTTGATGGCCGTCATACCCGCGCGCACCTGTTCCGCTCTCTGCTGGAAGGCATCGTGTTCACCATGAAAAACCATCTGGATCCGATGATGCAGGCGCTGGATCGCCCGCTGACACAGTTAGTGATTTCCGGTGGCGGTGCCAACAGCGATCTGTTTATGCAACTGTTCGCGGATATCTTTGGTGTGCCTGCACGCCGCAATGCGATGCGCAGCTCCGCCGCTATCGGCTGTGCTCTCAATGCGGGGATGGCATTAGGCGTGTGGCAAAGCTATCAGGAAGGCGTGACGGCACTGGTGAAAACCGGCGAGACATTCCTGCCGAATGCTCGCCATCATGCGCTGTATCAGCAACTCAATCAGCAGGTTTACCAGCAACTTCACAGCGCGCTCGATCCTCTGCTTAAGCGCCTTAGCCCACTCGCGGAGGCTTAGCGTCGCTGCGCCAATGGCCAGACACCAGCGTTGGTGGTCGAGACTGCCAGCGCGCCCGCCGCTAACGCCAACTGTGCATCCTCTTCGTCGCACACCAGCCCGCCAGCAATGATCGGCTGGCTGATGCGCTCGGTGATCCAGCCCAGCACTTTCGGCATGCAGCCAGGCAGGATCTCCACAATGTCGGGCTGCGACTGCGCCACCTGTTTATCAATGTTGTTGAAGGAGATGGAGTCCAGTACAAACAGGCGATGGATTGCCCAGAAACCGTGCTGACGCGCGGCTTTCAGCATCGCCGGTTTAGTGCTGATGATGCCATCGGCCTGCGTCACGATTTTCAGGAACTGGATCACCACTTCCTGACGCGAACTGCCTTCCAGCAGATCAACGTGCACAAAGGCGATTTTCCCAGCCTGTTTTATCTGCCCGACGATACGCCCGATGTTGCATATGTTGCCATACAGCACCGACACCACCTGGCAAGGTGAGTCAATCGCCTGTTGCAGGCTTTGCGCATCTTTGACGGCGGCGACCACCGGCGAGCTCTTTAACAATTCAACTAAATCCACTGCACACCCACCTATTCACTAAAGGATAACGCTGGCTGCGGGCGTGGCAGCGTTGAAACGTTGCATCTCCGCCAGCAGCCAATCCCGAAATACCGCCACGCGCGGCAACATCTGTTTACCGTAAGGCACCTCCAGCCAGTAGCCGTTAGCGCTGGAAAGCAACTGCGGCGAGATCTGAACCAATACGCCGTTGCTGAGTTCATTACGCACCATGGCACGATCCAGTACGGCAAAACCCGCTCCGGTAACACAGGCGTTGATCACCTGATCCTGCGTGCTAAACGCCAGTCCGTTATCTTCCGGCGGCGCAGTTTCGCCGCAGGCCTGATACCAGCGCGACCAGTTATCCAGCCGACTGTCGCCGTTCAGCACATGCAACTGTGGCATCAGGCTGATATCTGGCCAGATGCCATCCAGCATCAGCAGCGGACTGCCCACCAGCACCAAAGTTTCATGGCACAGCCATTCGCCTTCCGCGCCCGCCTCTTGCGCATCCTGCTGCGAGCCAAAACGAATGGCGCAGTCGAAGTCGCTGTATTTCTGACGCGCTTCACTGATCAGCATGATTTGCAGCTGACGATGCTGTTGACGCAATGACACCAGACGCGGCGCTAACCAGCGCGTGGCAAAGGTAGGAGCGACCTGTAAACGCAGGTGCTGGCGGGGGTTATGCTGCTGCACGCTGCGTACGCCTTCTTCCAGCAGATCCAGCGACTGGCGTACCACGGGTAGCAGCTGGATGGCTTCCGGCGTCAGCATCAATCCACTGTGGCTCCGCACGAACAGGTCTTTGCCAAGGAAGGTTTCCAGCTGGCGCATCTGACGGCTGGCGGCGCTTTGCGTCATGAACAAGGCATCGGCGGCTTTACTGAAGCTCAGCGTACGACAGGTCTCTTCGAACAGACGTAACATACTGAGTGAAGGCAACTTTCTCATTCTGACTCCAGCAGCCAGGCGGTAAAACATCGCGCCAATCTAATCACAACCCAGACGGTAACGGAGAACGTAAACCTAAATTTTTGAGTGCAATCACAGGAAATTGCGGAATAGGGGTATGACTTTTTCGCACTGGCCTGCACCCGGCTCCAATGTCACAGTAATTTCTCATCCAGATAACAATAAAATAACAACCATCTCTCCCCGAAGGAGGAAGGAACATGACGCAAACGACTCTGATGGATGATGTACCCTTAAATCGCTTTCACCTCAAAATCACCGGGCTCACCTTCGGTGCGCACCTCACCGATGGCTACATTCTCGGTTCCGTTGGCTTCGCGCTGACACAGATGACACCGCAAATGTCACTCACGCCGTTCTGGCAAGGCATGATTGGCAGCTCGGCGTTGATCGGGTTATTTCTCGGTAGCCTGATTCTCGGTTGGATCGCCGACAGTGTCGGCCGCCAAAAGATTTTCTGCTTCAGCTTTATCCTGATTACCCTCGCATCCGGTATGCAGTTTTTTGCCCAGTCAGCAGAGCAACTGTTCCTGTTGCGTGTGCTAATTGGTTTCGGCTTAGGCGGTGACTTCTCGGTCGGCCATACCATTCTGGCGGAGTTCGCCCCGCGCAAACATCGCGGCGTACTGTTGGGGGCCTTCAGCGTGCTCTGGACGGTCGGCTATGTCGCCGCCAGCTTTGCCGGACATCTGGCACTGCAGGCACACGTTGATGGCTGGCGCTGGCTACTCGCATCCTCTGCTCTACCAGCTTTAGCGATCTTGCTATTGCGCATTGGTACCCCGGAATCCCCGCGCTGGTTACTGCGTCGCGGTCGACGCGAGGAAGCCATGGCTATCGTTCATCGTTTATTTGGCTCGCACGTCACCTTGCAGGAAGAGAAACAGCAGGAGCAGGATGGCAGCCTGAGCGCACTGTTCCGCCCGCGCTATCGTCGTCGCACCGCCTTCAACTGTCTGTTCTTTGTCTGCCTGGTGATCCCCTATTTCGCTATTTATACCTTCCTGCCCGCCATCCTGCGCGAGATGGGACTGGATCAAGGCTTCGCCACTGACCTGCTGCTAAGCGGTCTGCTGCTGGTGGGAGCGGTGCTGGGCATCGTGCTAACGGCGATGTGCTCGCGCCGAGGCTTCCTGATCGGTTCCTTTATTTTCCTTGCGACCTGTTTGCTGCTGCTGAGCCTGCTGCACACCAGCCCCGGCATCTGGCTGATTCTGCTGTTTGCCGCCTTTACGCTGATTATGTCGGCCGTGAGCAACCTGGTGGGCGTGTTCCCGGCAGAGAGCTTCCCGACCGATGTGCGCTCTCGCGGCGTGGGTTTCGCCACCTCAATGAGCCGACTGGGCTCGGCGGTCGGCACGCTGCTGCTGCCACTCGCCATCGTCAATTACGGCATCGCCGGCACCATGGGTTTGCTGGCGGCGATTCTGGTGCTCGGCGCGCTGGTGTCCATCGCCTGGGCACCCGAGACCAAAGGTCTGACGCTCACTGACGCCTCTCAGGAGACCCCGGCAGTGGATAAAGCGCCCAGCCCTAACGCTTCAACTTCAACACAACATCTGTAACTGGAGGCAATGATGGAAATGTATATCGGTGAAGGCTTTGCAGGCGACGGCGTTAACGCTTCGCATATCAATATCATGATTGGACCGCGCAACGGCGTGGTGGGTCAGGCGTTCTCCACCAGCCTGGCGACGCCTTCACAAGGCCACTGCCCGTTTATGGTGGTGATTAAACCCAATGTGCCAGCCAAGCCGATGACGCTGTATGTCAACAAAGCCGCTATCAGTAGCGATTTGCACGGCAATGCCACCTGGGGCGCATCACAGGCTGCGATTGCTAAAGCCGTGACCGAGGCACAGTTGCAGGGCACGCTGCCGCCGGAAGCCGAAGATGAGTGGTGCATTGTCACCGCTAACTGGGTCAATCCTGGCTGTACCGATCTCGATGAAGTGTTCGCTAACAACTATCGCGCCTGCAAAGTGGCGATAGAAGCGGCGATGGAAAAGCTGCCGGGCCGCCAGCAGTTGATTAATGCCCTGCCCGAGTTGGGCAATCCCTTTTATTCCCCGAAGTAGCAGGAGTTGCAGCATGGAATACATCAAACTGGGCCACAGCGGTTTGCAGGTGTCGCGTCTTTGCCTCGGCACCATGAATATGGGCAGCAAGAGCTGGAAACCATGGATTTTTGACGAGGCGCAAAGCGAGCCGATTATTCGTCACGCGCTGGAAAACGGTATCAACTTTATCGATCTGGCTGACTTCTACTCCAGCGGCGCCGGTGAAGAGGTGGTAGGCCGTGTGCTCAAACGCATCGCCCAGCGTGATGAATTGGTGCTGACCACCAAAGTGGGTTATCCACTTGGCGGGGGCCAGAACAATCAGGGCCATTCGCGTAAACACATTCTCGACAGTATCGATGGCAGCCTGCGCCGCCTCGGCACCGACTATGTTGATGTCTACATGCTGCACTATTTCGACGTGAACACACCGATCGAAGAGACATGGGAAGCCATGAACAGCATCGTGCGCAGTGGCAAAGCACGTTATGTCGGGGTTTCCACCATGTATTGCTGGCAGCTGGCGAAGATTTTGTGGTGCTGCGAGCGCAACGGGTTTGTGAAACCGATCAATATGCAGCTGCAGCTGAACTGCGCCTACCGCGAGGAGGAACGCGAAATGATGCCGTTCTGTCGCGATCAGGGCCTGGGTGTTTCCGTGTTTAGCCCATTGGCGCGCGGGCTGTTAAGCGGCGATGCGCAGTCCATCCGCAATCAAACTGATTTCTTCACCCGTGAAATGTATGCCGATGAAGCTTCGATTCAGATTGCCGAATCCGTCGGCCGTGTCGCCGCTGCACGAGGATTAACCAGTGCGCAGATTGCTCAGGCCTGGGTGCTGTCCCATCCAGGCGTGGATTCGATGCTGGTAGGCGCAGACAGCGTCGCCCAATTGGATAGCGCCATTGCGGCACTGCATACCCCACTGGATAGCGAAGAGCGCTTCGAGCTGGAACGCAACTACACGCCGTGCGATGTGATCAACGATTACACCGCGGGAAAACGTATCGCCCGTCATAGCCGCGCTGCACGCACGGTGTTTACGGATAACGCACTTCAATCTGCAAGGAATATCGCATGACATCTTCACTGCTGCGTACCGGCTGGTATTGCAATGGACAATGGCTGGAGAGCGATCGCACTTATGATGTGACCAACCCAGCCGACAACAGCGTGGTGGCGCAGGTCGCTAACGTTGGCGCGGCGGAAACCAACCGCGCGATTGATGCCGCCGCCGCCGCCCTGCCCGCCTGGCGTGCCTTAACCGCCAAAGCGCGCGCTGCGATCCTGCAGCGCTGGTATCAATTGATTATCGAAAATCAGGAACCGCTGGCGCAGTTGGTGGTGCAGGAACAAGGAAAAGTGCTGGCTGAAGCGCGTGGCGAAGTGCTTTACGCCGCCAGTTTTATTGAGTGGTTTGCCGAAGAAGGCAAGCGTGCTAACGGCAAAACGATCCCTTCAACTAAGGCCGGAAATCTGATCCTGACGCTGAAACAGCCGGTGGGCGTGGTCGCCGCGATAACGCCATGGAATTTCCCACTGGCGATGTTGACGCGCAAGCTGGGCCCGGCGCTGGCCGCCGGTTGTACCGCGATTGTGAAGCCGGCGAATGAGACACCGTTGTCAGCCTTTGCCCTGCTGGTGCTGGCTGAACAGGCTGGCGTTCCGGCTGGCGTACTGAATGCGGTGAGCGGGGAAACGGTGGAGATTGGCCACACGCTGACGCACCACGATACGGTGCGGAAAATTTCCTTCACCGGCTCTACGGGTGTTGGCCAGTTGCTGATGCGCGATGCCGCGAGTTCAGTGAAGAAGTTGTCGCTGGAGTTGGGCGGTAATGCACCATTTATCGTGTTCGATGATGCCGATATTGATGCCGCAATCGAAAGCGCTATGGCAGCCAAATTCCGCAACAGCGGACAGACCTGCATCTGCGTGAACCGCTTCTACGTGCAGGATGGCGTGTATGATCAATTCGTCACCAAACTGGCTGCAGCGGCTAACGCGTTGAAAGTCGCACCGGGCCTGACACCGGGCGCACAGCAGGGGCCACTGATTCATCAGCGAGCCATGGAGAAGGTCGAAGCACATGTGCAGGATGCCTTGCAGCACGGTGCACGTTTGGTTTGCGGCGGTGAGCGTCATGCGTTGGGTGGCAGCTTTTACCAGCCAACGGTGCTGGCCGAGGCCAATGAGCAGATGCGTCTGGCACACGAAGAGACATTTGGACCGGTTGCGGCCTGCTTCCGTTTCAGTACGGAGCAGGAAGTGATCGAGCGCGCCAACAATACGCCGTATGGGCTGGCCGCTTATCTGTTTACGCGTGATCTGGCGCGGGCACTGCGCGTGACTCCGCAACTGGAGAGCGGCATGGTTGGCGTTAATGAAGGGATCATTTCCACGGAAGTAGCGCCGTTTGGGGGTGTGAAAGCGTCAGGATTAGGACGCGAAGGCGCGGATGTTGGGCTGGAGGAGTATCTGGAAACCCAGTATGTGAATATTGGGCAGATTGGTTAGTTTGGGTGGCTTGGCTTTTTCGCTGAAGGTCAGGTGCTGCGTCAGATAAGGTCCGCCCGATCGCAAAGGAAACCGGCATCCATGCCGATCGGCTGGGCCATCCGTGGCCCAGACGCTTTGCTCTTCGGGCGAACCTTATCTTCCCTTTAACCTATGGTGTTGCTGTATAGACCGCATAGGCCGTGCAGACTGAATTAACCAACAGAGAGCACAAATATTGATAAAGGCAGGAATGGTGGGTCCGGAGTAAAGCGTTTGCCGCAGGGATGCGGCGGTCGAGGCTACAGGGATGTATTCACGCCGTCTTTGCGGAACGGCCCACCATTTATGCCTGACGGTGCAGAACTCTCAGGCGAAATGGCAAACCAGAACAAAGCGCCCACCGCAGGAATGCGGCGGGCGAAGCTATGGGTATGTAACGATTTAAACAATACCCTGACTGCGCAGATAATCTTCGTAGTTGCCGGTGAAGTCGATAATGCGATCGCCCTTCATCTCCATCACGCGGGTTGCCAGTGAACTGACAAACTCACGGTCATGCGAAACGAAAATCAGCGTGCCTTCGTAACCTTCAAGTGCCAGGTTAAGCGACTCAATCGATTCCATATCGAGGTGGTTGGTCGGTTCATCCATGATCAAGATGTTCGGCTTCTGCATCATCAGCTTGCCAAACAGCATGCGGCCTTTCTCACCACCAGAGAGCACTTTAGCAGGCTTCTTGATTTCATCATGACCAAACAGCAGACGGCCCAGAATACTGCGCACCGCTTGCTCGTCGTCACCTTCCTGCTTCCACTGACTCATCCAGTCGAAAACACTCAGGTCATCGGCGAAATCTTCTGCGTGATCCTGCGCATAATAACCAATCAGCGCATTCTCGGACCATTTCACAGTGCCGCTGTCAGGCGTTAATTCGCCGACCAATGTTTTCAGCAACGTGGTTTTACCGATACCGTTGGCACCGAGAATGGCCACTTTCTCGCCAACTTCAACCATCAGATTAAGCTTGCTGAACAGCGGACCGTTATCGAATCCTTTCGTCAGTGCCTCAACTTCCAGCGCATTACGGAACAGCTTCTTATCCTGATCAAAACGGATATAAGGGTTCTGACGACTGGAGGCTTTCACTTCATCCAGCTTAATTTTATCAATCTGCTTGGCACGCGAAGTCGCCTGACGCGATTTAGAGGCGTTGGCACTAAAACGGCTAACGAATGATTGCAGGTCAGCAATTTGCGCTTTCTTCTTCGCGTTATCAGAAATTAAACGTTCACGCGCCTGAGTCGCCGCGGTCATATATTCGTCATAATTACCTGGATACACGCGCAGTTCACCGTAATCCAGATCCGCCATGTGTGTGCACACCATATTCAGGAAGTGACGGTCATGCGAAATGATAATCATGGTACTGTTACGTTCGTTAAGCACCTGCTCCAGCCAACGAATGGTATCAATATCCAGGTTGTTCGTCGGTTCATCGAGCAGCAAAATATCTGGGTTTGAGAATAATGCCTGCGCCAACAGCACACGCAGTTTCCAACCTGGTGCGATTTCGCTCATCGGACCGTAATGCTGTTCCACCGGAATACCCACGCCCAGCAATAATTCCCCGGCACGAGATTCTGCGCTGTAACCATCCATTTCGCCGTATTCAACTTCCAGGTCGGCAACTTTATAGCCTTCCTCTTCGCTCATTTCTGGCAAAGCATAAATACGGTCGCGCTCTTCCTTCACCGCCCATAATTCGGCGTGACCCATAATCACCGTATCCAGCACGCTGAATTGCTCAAAGGCAAACTGGTCCTGACGTAACTTACCGATACGCTCGTTAGGGTCGAGTGAAACATTACCGTTGGTCGGTACCAGGTCGCCGCCCAGTATTTTCATGAAGGTCGATTTACCGCTGCCGTTCGCACCGATTAAACCGTAACGATTACCGCCGCCAAACTTAACGGAGATATTCTCAAACAGCGGCTTACTGCCGAACTGCATAGTAATATTGCTGGAAACTAACACGGCATTGACCTTTGTTACGCAGTGGAGGAAAAAACAGCGGGCATTATGCCAGAAAGCAGCACCGGGACGCCACCTCTGCGCCTGCAGGCAGCGAGCGAAGGCGCTAAACGCGTTGTTGCAAATAGAGAAATAAAAAAGCCGAAGACAACGTGGTCTTCGGCTCCCGCTTACAAGGATTGTGTCGATTATTTGATCAGGAAGCTGTCCAGGCTTTTACCAGAGTCCAGCGCTTTCTTAATCGCTGCTGGGGTACGGCCCTGGCCGGTCCATGATTTCTCTTCACCGTTCTCATCGGTGTAAGAATATTTAGCCGGACGCGGTGCACGCTTCGCGCGTTTTTTACCGGTTTCCAACGCACCCAGCAATTCGTTCGGGTCAATACCGTCAGCCAGCAGCATTTCGCGGTATTTAGACAGCTTTTCTTCTTTCTCGCGATTCTGCGCTTCTTCTGCATGAACTTCGTCGCGGCGCTCAGTCACCACCACGGTTAATTTCTCCAGAATCTCTTCCAGATCGGTCAATGGCAGTTCACGAGCCTGCGCACGTAATGTGCGAATGTTGTTCAGAACTTTAAATGCGTCACTCATCACAAGGTCCTTGCTTAAGGGGGGTTTAAATAAACTGTAGTGGCAAGATTACCCAATTCAAATAAAAAAATAAATTAATTTATGCGGACGGATAATTCCTAACTGATTAACGTATTCACAATTTGAGCGATATCCCCAGCGAGAAGCTTTAATTAACGGTGAATTAACAACAGCACTTTAGTACCACCGACTGGAACTGGTACCGATTTCAGAGGTTATTCCCGGCTGATAAACAAGCATTTAGCGGTTAATGCCTTGCCTGGCTGATGTGTGTTAGCAGATTAATGAAGATTAATGTTATGGCCGAAAATCTATTTTCACAGGTGATTATTCTATTCTGACAGTTGAGACCACAATCGCATTTTTATCCCCACTTATCGATAAAAAGCCAGTGCATGCACCGGCTTTTACCCTCATAAAAACGTCACCTCAGGTTACAAGCTTTTCTTCACAGCGTGCGTCAACTGCGGTTGCGGTTCTTCATTTGACAGCCAGTCGTGCAAATAATGCTCGATCTGTTCCAGTGAACGATTTCGTGTTTCCGGTACAAAGCGAACCACAAAAATGGCTCCCCCTATTCCGATTAGCGCAAAAATAAAGAACGCTCCCGATAAACCCACCGATGCCAACAGGATCGGGAACATCAGCGAGATAAGGAAATTAGCGATCCACATTGCAAACACGGCGCCGCCCATAAATATCCCACGCAGACGTGTAGGGAAAATTTCAGACAATAGCAACCAGGTCACGGGTGAGAGTGCACCTTGCTGGAAGCTCAAAAACATCAGCATTCCCAGCAACACCATATAACTGCGCAGAACATCAGGTTGACCATTTACCGTCTCCGGCATGAAATAACTGACGGCACCAATAAATACCAGACAGGCGGTACAGCCAAACTGTCCTAACATCGTCATGGTACGGCGCCCAATGCGCCCCAGCAGCCAGATACCGACGAAAGTCATTAATACTGAAATAACACCATTGGCGATGGTGGCAATTAATGCTGCGTTATCGCTCATGCCCACGGCTTTTAACATGGTCGGAGCGTAATACATGATGGTATTCACCCCGGTTAACTGCTGTATGACCGCAATACCCACGCCAATCAAAAATAATTTAAACAGCCAGGGTTGACGAAGTTCACGCAGGCGTGGGCGCGTTTCATATTGCTCTTCAGCTAAGGTTTCTTCTATTTCCGTGAGTTCCCACTCAACATCTTGTTTAGCTCGCGTGCGTTCCAGCACCTGACGCGCTTCTGTTAACCGCCCTTTCATCGCATACCAACGCGGTGAGTCGGGCATAAACAGCATGCCAAACCACAGCAGCACGGCAGGCACCGTCGCTACCGCCAGCATCCAACGCCAGGTGGTATCACCGCCCCATACCGCGTTAAAACCGGCGTTGGAGATGTAAGCCAACATCTGCCCGGAGACGATCATCAGTTCTTGCATGGTCACTAACTGGCCACGTTTGTTGGCGGGCGCCATCTCCGCGATGTACACCGGGACTGTCGCTGACGCGCCCCCCACCGCCACACCCAATACCAGGCGGAAGAAAATCATCCATTCAACGTCAGGTGCTAACGCGGTGCCGATTGCGCCAATGGCGAAAATCACCGCCAGCACCAGAATGATTTTTCTCCGCCCGGCCGCGGCGGCAAAGTGGCCTGATGCCAGGGCACCAAAAGCCGCGCCAAACAGCAGGCTGCTGGTGACCAACCCCGTGGTAAAGGGTGTCAGATGGAGATCGTTGCCCATAAATAACAGTGCGCCAGAAATCACACCGGTGTCATAGCCGAACAGCAACCCCCCTAAGGTGGCAATCATTGCTATCACCTTCACAAAGGGTTCAGTGCGCGTGCTGCTGTTCGGCCCTGATGCTTTGTTGGGGGTAAGGTAGTTTTCCCGCGGCATAATCCACTCCTTAACAGTAAGAGAAGATTTAAAAATAGTTTATTTCAACCAACAGGAATAATTATGAAATTTAAATTTTGCGCTACAGATCATAAACCCCGCATCTACATGCGGAGCAGATCACAAAAAGGGGCTTTACTGCGTGTAAATCGGTGAAGAGTGATCAGAGGGGAATTTGCATTTAGTCCAAAATGAAAACTTTCGTTTCAAAATGGGCGAATTGTGATGCCTGATGCTGGGGCAACCCGCAGACTGCCCCCCCTATTACGACTAAGGCACCGTGGTGGCAGGGCCAAACACAGAATATTCCGGCATATTAACGTTTTGATAAGGTTCCCAGCCGCCGCCCAGCGCTTTGTACAACGCGACTAAATCCAGTGCACTCTGCATTCGTGCCTGTGTCGATTGTGCTTCTGCCTGCGCTAACTGACGCTGTGCGTCCAACACATCCAGGAAGCTGGAAATCCCCTGCTTGTAGCTATCACTGGCGAGATCAAATGCTCTCTGCAATGCGCCAGTGGTTTCATCCAGAGCGGTCACCTGCTGCTGATCGGCGCGATAACTGACCAGGGCATTCTCGACATCCTGCAAGGCGGTCAGCACCGTCTGACGATATTCCAGCGCTGCATTGGCCTGCTGCGCGCGTGCCAGTTTCACGCTGGAGACCAAACGCCCGCCCTGAAAAATCGGAATGGAGAGCGAGGGCCCGATACTGTAGAAATGGCTGCTCCAGTCATCCAGATAGCTGGCATCGGTGTTGCGAACCCCGAGTTGACCCGTCAGTGACAGGCTGGGGAACAGTTCCGCCACCGACACGCCAATGTTGGCAGTCTGCGCATGCAGATTGGCTTCCGCCTGGCGAATATCCGGACGTCGTCGCGCCAGCGTGGATGGAATCCCCACCGCCACCATTTTCGGCAACGCCGGTAACGCTTTACTGCTCATCAGCTCGTTATCCAGTGCGCCCGGCGTTTTGCCCAGCAATACCGCTAAACCATTCATGGCCTGACGTTCCTGCGACTGATAGCCCGGCAATTGCGCGTTCAGCGAGGCAAGTTGTGCGCGCGCATTTTCCACATCGGTGAGCGGCGCCATGCCGTTACGCTGCTGGCTTTGCGTCAGTTCCCAGGTTTGCTGCGCCACATCGATTTGCTGCTGCAGCGTAATGAGTACCGCTTGCGCGCCGCGCAATTGCAGATAGGCACGTGCCACTTCTGCTTCAAGTGACACCAGCGCATCATTGCGCTGTTCGATGGCAGCCTGCTGCTGCGCATCTGCGGCTTCCATCTGACGGCGCACTTTGCCCCACAGATCCAGCTCCCAGCTGGCGTCAAAGCTGCCTTGATAAAGGGTGACAGAATGATCGAGGCCGTTCAGTTGATTGGCGACGTCACTGTCCACCTGATCGTAAACCCCGTTGGATTTCAGTATGCCTTTTAGGCCCAACTGCTGACGTGTGACTTTAGCCGAGCCATTGAGTGACGGAAAAAGCCCGCCGCGCGCCTGCGCCAGTTGCTCACGCGCGCCAGCAATGCGCAACACCGACTGCTGCAGGGATAAGTTACCGGCAATGGCGCGTTCAATCAGGCTATCCAGTTGTGGATCATTAAAGCTTTTCCACCACAGCGGGTTGGTGGCCGCCGATTGCGGTTTTGAGGCTTCCTGCGACGGCAAATCGCGATAGCTGCCCGGCGTCTGCGCATGGGGTGGCTGATAATCAGGGCCCACAGCGCAACCCGCCAGAAGCAGAGACAGCGCCAGCAAACTCAAGCGCGGAGAGGTGATCATCTTAGTGTGCTCCTGCACTGCCTTCGCTCTTGATCGGCGAAAGCAACCAACAAAATGGAATCAACAGCAAGGCCACAATACTCAGGCCCATAAATACGTCGATGTACGCCAGGATTCGCGCCTGTGCAATCATCTCTTTGTACAGCTGACCGGTCGCCAGCGTCAGGGGATCGCCCACCGCAGACGTAAAGTCGCGAATCGACTGCGCCCAATGCTGCAAAGTGAGATTGAACGGCTCGTTGAGCGGCGTCATGTTATGCACCATACTCGCCGACCGCGCCTGCATACGCTCAGTGATCCCCGCCGTTGCCAGTGAAATACCGATCGATCCCGCCACATTACGGAACATGGTAAACAATGCCGATGCATCTGCATTGAGCCGTTGCGGCACCGTAATAAAAGCAATGGTCGTCAGCGGCACAAACAGGAAACCCAGCCCTATCGATTGCGCACTGCGCATTAATACCAGGGTGGTAAAATCAACGTTCGGCGTCAAGGTCGTGGAATAGAAGAAGGCGCTGGCGAGACAGGTAAAACCGAAAGCAATGATGTAGCGTGTTTGCACAATCGGCATCAGCTTCAGCACCAGCGGAATGGTCAGGACGATCAATATCGCACCGGGCGAGAGTACCAGCCCCGACCAGGTCGCGGTATAGCCCAGATCCTGCTGCGCCAGTTGTGGAAGTACTACCGAACTGCCGTACAGAATCATCGCCATGCCTGCCATCAGCAAACCGGCCACCCAGAAGTTACGATCTTTCATGACCGTGATATCTACCACTGGTTTACGTGCATACAGCAGCCAGTAGACGGCGCCGACAATGCCGATCACCGCCAGCATGCAAAACAGGCGAATAAAGTGCGAGGCGAACCAGTCTTCATCTTCACCACGGTCAAGGAACACCTGCAAACAGCCGAGTCCAAGAGTGATCAAGCTGATACCGATGTAATCGATCTTCAGCTTGCCCTTCGCCCATTTACGTTCCCACGGTGGATCTTCCAGCAGTTGATAGATCGCCAGCACCGTTAAAATTCCGACCGGGATGTTAATGAAGAACACCCAGCGCCAGCTGTAGTTATCGGTGATCCAGCCGCCGAGTGTTGGGCCGATCACTGGCGCGACGATAATCGCAATCGAGGAGAGACCAAAAGCTTTGCCACGATCTTCCGCTTTAAAGTAATCGAGGAGCACCGATTGCTGCACCGGCTGCAAACCGCCGCCGAAAAAGCCCTGCAACACGCGGAACAGAATGATTTGCCATAGCTCAGTGGCGATACCGCACAGGAACGAGCAGATGGTGAACATGACAATACAGATCAGGAAGAACTGTTTACGCCCAAACAAGCGGCTAAAGAAGGCCGAAATGGGCAACACAATGCCGTTGGCCACCAGATAGGAAGTCAGCACCCAGGTGGATTCGTCGTAACTGGAAGAGAGTGAGCCGGCAATGTGCGGTAGCGCCACGTTAACGATGGTGGTGTCGAGGATCTCCATAAACACCGCCAGCGTCACCGTGATGGCGACCAGCCAGGGATTGCTGGCCGGACGCCAGCTTTCGCTCGCACTCATTCGACGGTGACCTTCGGCTCAACCGACAGGCCCAGTGGCAATGGATGATTCGGATCCAATCCTTTATCGATGACGATTTTCACCGGCACGCGCTGCACAATTTTCACGTAGTTACCGGTGGCGTTTTCAGCCGGGAAGGTGGAGAAGCGCGAGCCGGATCCCATCTGCACGCTATCAACGTGACCTTCCAGCTTCATATCTGGCCAGGCGTCGATACTGATATCCACTTTGTCACCAGGATTCATCCGCGCCAGTTGGGACTCTTTGAAGTTAGCGTTGATCCAGATATCCGGCGACACCAGTGAAAACAGTGCCGTGCCAGCCTGTACCAGCGTACCGACCTGCACGTTGCGCTTGGTGACAAAGCCATCGTACGGGGCGCGCACTTGGGTATAAGAGAGATTCAGTTCGGCGGTGTTGAGCTGTGCCTGCGCCTGCTCAACCTGCTGCTGGCGCGCTTCCACATTGGTTTCCTGCTGACGAATCTGCAATTGCACCTGCGAAGCCACTTCGACCTGCGCTTTGGCGCTTTGCAGTTGTGCTTCAGCGGATCGCAGCTGCGCGGCTGCGGTATCGATGTTGCGTTGTGACGTCGCGCGCGGATCCACGCCGCGCTGACGACGATAGTCCGCCTGCGCATTCAAAAGATTGGCCTGCGCTTTGGCTTGATCGGCTAACGCCTGATCGCGCTGCGCAGGATACTGCACGCGTGACAGCGCTAACTGTGCCTGCGCCTGATGAAGTTGCGCCTGAGCCAGGCCAAGCTGGGCTTTAGCCTGATCGCGTTGGGCACTGGTGTCGCGTGGGTCGATCTCCACCAGTAAATCGCCCTGCTTCACCCGCTGGTTATCTTTCACCAGCAGTTTCACCACATAACCGGCCGCTTTCGGTGCGATGGTCACGGCATCACCTTCGGTAAAGGCATCATCCGTGGTTTCAATGTTGCGCGTGGTAAACCAGAACCACAGGCCCACCAACAGCATGATCACCACCACGATGGCGAGAATGACCAGTGGCTTTTTGCCGGGGCGTTTACGTTGTGGTTCGTTATTGTCTTGACTGGAGTCTGAAGCGTGCTGCGCATCCTGCTGCTCGCGTGCGGGCGGCTGATTGTGGTTATCACTCATAGGTTATCATCGCTGGCTGTGATCCCGATCCACGGGCAAAAACGGTCAACTTAACCTTAGATCGAAAATTGACAAATGCCAGTACAACTTTACACAAGCCAACAATCAACGCATTTTCTGCCACTGAGTGCGATAACGCGCTGAATAATCAGCGCGTCAGCTCATCGGGCAGAACAAAATGGCAGGCTTAGTGTAGCCAGCGCAACAGGAACCAGCCACACAGCATCGACCACGCCAGCATGGGTAAAGAAAACAGGTGAAAGCGCCACCAGACTTTGCTGTCTTGCGCCATACGAAGCGCAATCAGGTTAGCCAATGAACCCGGCAGCAAGCCAAATCCACCAATGTTGACGGCCCAGGCGAGCGCCTCTGTAGGCGGCACTTTTTGCAGCAACAGGATGGTTGCCGGCACATTGCTGATGACCTGTGAAAGACCGATCGCCAGCAAATATACTCCCCCTTCGCTTAAATGACCTATCGCGGCGAAATAGGGTTGCAGCAGGGGAAGACGCATCAGTAAAAACACATCGATGAACATCGCGACAAATACCAGCAACAAGCTCCAGTCAATACTGATCAATACGCTGCGCGCCATGATCAGGAAGCAGCCTGCCACCAATAACAGTGCCCATCCGGTCATTTTCAGTTCTAAAGCCACAATAAACACCAGATACAGCAGCACGCTGATGATAAACAACGGTTTTTGCCATTGATGCGCTTCGCTTTGCGCATGCTTCTGGATGGTTCGTTTGGGAAAACTCCACCAGGTGAGCGCCATCAGGCTGATCATTAATACTGCAGCCAGCGGTGCCATCTGCAGGATAAATCCCGGCACGCTGAGCGTACCGTGGCTCCATAACAAAATATTTTGCGGATTGCCCACCGGGGTCAACAGCGATCCGGCATTCACCGCCAGCGCTTCAAAAATGATCAGTCGGGAAATCGGCAGACGTGAAAATTTGCGCAGCGTCAGCGTCAGCGGCACCAGAATAAAAAGTGCCACATCATTGGTGAGAAAAGTGGAAAGCAGCGCCGCAGCACAGACCATAAACAGCGCCAGGGTGCGCTCATGTTGAAAGCGCTGGACCAGACGTGCGCCGAGCACATCAAAATAGCCGCTGTTTTCCAGCCCTTTGGTCAACATCAATAGCCCGGTGAGCGTCATGATAGTGTGCCAGTCAACGGCGGCAGGCAATTGCGACCAACGATACTCCGCCAGCGGCAATAAAATCACACCCAACAGCAACAGCAAATGCAAAATACGATCACGCATTAAGGAACGCAGCACGATGGGCATGATGGCGGAAGGCCTTGTAGGTTAGCGGCTCTCGTAAAACTTCTGGAAGACGGCGAGGGTTTCATCACTGACGTGATGTTCCAGGCCTTCAGAATCCCGGCGGGCAGTTTCCGGGCTGACACCTAACGCCAGCAGGAAAGTTTCAACAATATGGTGACGTACGCGGCTCGCTTCAGCCAGCTTTTCACCTTCAGGCGTCAGAAACACACCGCGATAAGGAACCTGTTCCACCAGACCGGTGGTGCCTAAACGCTTCAACATTTTTGCCACGGTGGGCTGTGAAACGCCGAGGCGCGCGGCCATATCGACCTGGCGGGCTTCACCAAATTCACGAATCAAATCAGAGATTAACTCTACGTAGTCATCAATAAGTTCACGTCGATGCGCTTCGCGCACCTGGCGAAATCCTTCGACATGCTCCTCTATATCTTTAAGCGGCCCCTGGGGCGTATTGGTGGCGCTCTTTGCACGACGACTCATTCAGCTTCCTCTTTATTATCTGCCGCACTTTACCTGCGGTGCGGGCCTGGCTGCGCTCATTGTAAACCAGGCACAAATAAGCACAAATTTTTCCTAAATAGTGTTGGCTAAAGAGTATAGCCAGTGCTATCTTTGTTCGTAATGTAAGCGAATAGCTTATTTAGGAGGCAACGATGAACGCACCCTATCTGCTGCTACTCCTTTTCCTGCTGTTTATCGCAGGTTTGTGCTTACTGTTACGTCGTTATTCATTCGGGAGGTGAACATGACCACCATGAAAAGCTGCCTCGACTGTGGCAAATGCTTCCAGGTTGAGCAAAGCAAACCGGCTTTTGAGCTGAAATCGCTGCTGTGCCTGTTTAAACGCTCGCCTTTTGCCCTGCGTCTGATGCTGATTGAAAAGCTGACCGGCAAACAGCTGACCGAGCGCCCTTGCCCAAATCTGATCTGGCGCGGCTGATTCATCCATAAATTCCTTCTCAGGATCCGTTTTCTCAACGGATCCTTTGCACGATCTCACATTTTGTTACCTTTTTAGTCCCACTCTTCCTATTGTTATTGAACAAATTCTAAACCCTTGCGCTCTCTGTGGCTGAATCGCTTCAGGCGCTGACATAACTTTACCTTCAACAACGCTTAAACGATTAGGCTGCTAACTTTTAGCTTGCAACCTATTGTGACGTCTGATTAATCTCCTCATAACAAAAAATTACATACTTATAACAAAATCAACCCAGGGTGGGTTTTTCGTAAGGAAGATTAGCAATGTCACTTAAAAAGCCTGAAGAGCAACCATCGGGCAGGAGACGATTTTTACAAAAATCGCTCTCGCTCATTCCCCTCGCCGCCGCAGCCAGTACCGGTGTGGTGTCACTCTCCTCCCCCGCTGCCGACAAGCCGCAAGGCGTGTTATCCGACTATGTTCCCGCTTACTTCAACGATAAAGAGTGGAAATTTCTGCTCGCCGCGCTGGATCGCCTGATCCCTGCCGATGCCAACGGTCCTGGCGCCGTCAGTGAAGGTGTACAGGTGTTTATCGATAAGCAGATGGAATTGCCTTACGGCTATGGTCGCTTGTGGTACATGCAAGGTCCGTTCGCCGATTCGATTCCTGAAATGGGTTACCAATCCCATCTGGTGCCACGCGATACCTATCGGTTAGGCATCGCCTTAGCTGACCAGCATTGTCAGCAGCAGTACCAAAAAGATTTTTACCAACTGGAGACGGCGCAACAAGAAGAGGTTTTGCGTGCGCTGGAAGCCGACAAACTGCGTAACGATGCCATTCACGGCAAGCAGTTTTTCGAGCAACTGCTGGAGAACACCAAAGAGGGTTATCTCGCCGATCCGATTCACGGCGGCAACCAAACGCTGGCCTCGTGGAAAATGATCGGTTTTCCCGGTGCACGTGCGGATTTCGTCGATACCGTACAGCAGCCTAATAAACCCTACCCTCTTGGCCCAGTCAGCATTTCCAGTAAAAGGAGCGTGTAATGGCGGCAGTAAAAAAAGCGCCCGTCGATGTGGTCATCGTCGGGTTCGGCTGGACCGGTTCGCTCATGGCGATGGAACTGGCCAGTTCTGGTTTGAATATTGTGGCACTGGAGCGCGGCGAAAATCGCGATACCTACCCCGACTTCTCCTATCCGCGTATTGCCGATGAACTGACTTACGGCATTCGTTTAAAACTGTTCCAAAACGCCTCGAAAGAGACCGTGACGGTTCGTCACACCACGCAGGAAACCGCGCTGCCCTATCGCCGATTCGGTTCCTTCCTGCCCGGTGATGGTGTGGGCGGCGCCGGTACCCACTGGAACGGTCAGCTGTGGCGTCCGCTGGAAGCGGACTTAAAAATGCGCAGCACAGTCATCGAAAAATACGGTGCTGACTTCATCCCTAAAGACATGACGGTGCAGGATTACCCCTTCTCTTATGCCGAGATGGAGCCCTATTTCGATAAGTTTGAGAAAATTTGCGGCGCGGCCGGTCAGGTCGGTAACCTCAACGGTGAAACCGTCGAAGGCGGTAACCCGTTCGAATCTCCGCGTAAAAATGGCTATCCCACCAAACCGTTAAAAACTCTGTATGCCGGCGAATTATTCTCTAAAGCCGCAAAGCAACTGGGCTATCACCCCTTTGAGTGCCCTGCAGCCAACACCACCGAACCCTGGACCAACCCTTACAACGTGCAGCTTGGCGTGTGTAACTACTGCGGTTATTGCGAACGCTTCGGTTGTTTCAACTACTCCAAAGGTTCACCGCAAAGCTGTGTTATCCCTGCTCTGAAGCCGTTTAGTAACTTTGAGTTGCGCACGCAGGCGCACGTGATTCGTGTCAATACCGACAGCAGCGGTAAAAAAGCCACTGGCGTGACCTATATCGATGCGCAAGGTAACGAAGTCGAGCAACCGGCTGACCTGGTGATCCTTAGTGCCTTCCAGTTGCACAATGTGCGCTTACTGCTGTTGTCAAAAATCGGTAAGCCATACGATCCACAAACCGGTGACGGCGTGGTGGGCAGAAACTATGCCTATCAGATGACCGGCGGTATCAAGCTGTTCTATGACAACGACAATTGGTTCAATCCATTTGCCGCCACGGGTGCCACCTCCACCGTTATCGATGATTTCAATGCGGAAAACTTCGATCACAGCAAAGTCGGCTTTGTTGGCGGTGCCACCATTTCTGCGGCCTTCTCCGGTGGACGTCCTATCCAGCAGATGGGCATCCCTAAAGATGCGCCGCGTTGGGGTTCCGGCTGGAAACAGGCCATCAAAGATAATTATCTGCACAACATGAACGTCGGCTCGTCAGGTTCAGTGATGCCGTATAAGCAGTGCTATCTCGACCTTGATCCTACGTACCGTGATATCTACGGCCAACCGTTACTGCGTATGACCTTTGACTGGCAGCAGAATGAACTGAAGATGACCAACTTCATCAAAGATAAGGCCGAGGAGATCGTCAAGGTGATGAATCCTAAGCACTATGAAGTGGGCTTCAAAACGCTCAACAGCCATTACGATGTCCGCCCTTACCAATCAACGCACACCACCGGTGGTGCAGTGATGGGCGACGATCCGCGTACCAGCGTGGTGAATAAGTTCCTGCAAAGCTGGGATGTACCGAACGTATTCGTTACGGGCGCATGCTGCTTCCCGCAAAACCTGGCATACAACCCAACCGGGATTGTCTGTGCCACCGCATTATTCGCGGCGGATGCGATTCGCAACCGCTATCTGGCTAACCCTGGTCCGCTGGTTCAGGCCTGATAAGGAGCGTTATAGTGAAATTTTCCGCACTCTTTTTCGCTCTCGGCGGCGCACTGATCAGCCACGCCGCATCGGCCGCAACCGATGCCTCGGTTAAGCAAGGCGAGTATCTGGCCAAAGCGGGCGATTGTGCCGCTTGTCATACCGCAGCAGGCGGGCAACCTTTCGCCGGTGGGCTCAAAATGAGCACGCCGATTGGTGCCATATACTCCACCAACATCACGCCAGATAAAACGCACGGCATTGGCGACTACAGCTACGACGACTTCGTCAAAGCGGTACGTGGCGGTGTGGCGAAAGATGGCAGCTCGCTCTACCCCGCCATGCCGTTCCCGTCGTATGCCAAAATCAGCGACAGCGATATGCACGCGTTGTATGACTACTTTATGCAGGGTGTGAAACCGGTGAGTCAGGAGAATCGCAAAAGTGATATCCCCTGGCCGCTCAGCATGCGTTGGCCGCTGGCGTTTTGGCGCTGGACCTTTGCCGATGACAGCACTTACGCTCCTGTAGCCGGTCAATCGGCACAGTGGCAACGCGGTGCTTATCTGGTGCAGGGGCTTGGCCACTGTGGCTCATGCCATACGCCTCGTGGCATCGGCTTCCAGGAGAAAGCCATGGATCAGAACAGCAAAGGCTATCTGACCGGCGGCACACTGGAAGGCTGGCATGCGCCAGATCTGACCGCCAGCCCGGCAGCGGGTTTGGGCAGTTGGTCTGAGCAAGATATCGCCACCTTCCTGAAAACCGGCGCGAATAAGCAAGGCGCTGCCTTTGGTTCGATGACGGATGTGATCGCGCACAGTACCCAGTATCTCAGTGATGAAGATCTGAATGCGATTGCCGTTTATCTGAAGTCTTTACCGGCTGCGGATAACACCGCTGCACCACAGGTCAGCGATGCGACGTCGCAAGCGCTGTTCAAAGGGGATGTCAGCCAGCCAGGTGCGCAGGTGTACGTGGATAACTGCGCTGCCTGCCATCGTACGGACGGTAAAGGCTATGCCAGTACCTTCCCGGCGCTGGCACACAATCCGGCCTTGTTGAGTGAAGACCCGTCATCAGTGATCAGTGTGATTCTGAAAGGCGGCCAGCGTGCGATTACGCAACAGGCGCCGACCGGTTTCACCATGCCAGATTTCGCCTGGCGCCTGGATGATCAGCAGGTCGCTGATGTCGCTAACTTTATTCGCAATGGATGGGGTAACAAAGCGGCACCGGTAACGGCCGATCAGGTGAAGAAGATCCGCGCCACGCTTCCTCCCGCCCCGCAAAAGTAAGCATAAAAAAACGGCCCGTAAAGGGCCGTTTCTTGTGCAACTCTGGTCTAAGCAAAAACTTAGAAGCTGTAGCCTACGCCAGCAATCCAGGTGCCTACGTCTACGCTACGGATACGGCTCTGCTCGTAACCCACGTCAACAGCAACGTTCTGGATTGGGTTGAACTGCATGCCTGCGCCGTAGGAGAAACCGTAATCGCTGGTGTCAGATTTAGACTGTGCAGCAGCGTCATTCGCCTGGTATTTACCGTAACCGATACCGACCACGCCGTAGATGCTTGCCCAGTCGTTCAGACGGTAAGCAGGACCACCGGTGATGCCGTAGTACTGGCCTTTGTTGTAAACGCCAGCGTCAGTGCGGTCTTTCTCGGTGTAGGTGAAAGAACCGATCCAACCCAGTGGGTTAGTACCATCTTCGTAACGGTATTTCAGGTTGAAGCCGTTTGCTTTGTTAGCAACGCCCTGATAATCGCTCTGCGCGTAACCAGCAGAAACGGTGCTCTGCGCCATGGCTGAACCTGCTGAAACTGCCAGTACACAAGCCAGTGCTGAAAGACATGCAATTTTTTTCATAAACCACCTCAAATGTGAATATACTTCTCTCCTGACAACGCTGAAAATATAACAAAAATTAGCAAGAAACTCTGCCCGCTATTTGTTGTCTAACAGATTGTTTGGTGTAACAGAAAGTTAATGAAGTTTCCTATGTCATTCATTTTACTTATAAAAAGTGTCATCTTCCTGCAATAATATTTCGGGCTGCAAATAATGCCTTTAAGGATATTCCTAAACTAACCTGACATTTCTTTACTTAAATGGTCCGGAAAACGGTTATTTCCCAGGCGGTCGCCGCATTTATTTTCCCACTTACACACCTCCTTATTTCCTGAAGATTCCTTTACACTGGCGTTTTGTTGCTGTGTTGTTAATCACTACAGGATTGAATTACAGGATGTCTACGCCTCAGACGAACACCAAAATGGCCCCGGTTTTGTTCCCGATTGCCGTGCTACTGATTGCCATGCTCTCGCTTCAGGGCGGTGCTTCCCTGGCAAAATCACTGTTTCCTACCGTAGGGGCTCCTGGCATCACCGCATTGCGTCTCGGACTGGGCACCCTGATTCTGTGCATCATCTTTAAGCCGTGGCGCCTTCGTTTCACTCCTGCACAGCGCAAACCGCTCTTGATGTACGGTCTGGCGCTCGGTTGTATGAACTATCTCTTCTATTTATCCATTCGCACCGTGCCGCTGGGCGTTGCCGTTGGCCTGGAGTTTCTCGGCCCCTTAACCCTGGCATTGGCCGGTGCGCGACGTCCGCTCGATTTCCTCTGGGTACTTTTGGCGGTAACCGGTTTGTGGTTTCTGCTGCCGATTGGTGATGGCATCAGCCATATTGATCCGCTGGGTGCACTATTAGCGGTGGGAGCCGGTGCCTGCTGGGCGGTCTATATCCTGGCGGGGCAACGCGCCGGTGCGGAACATGGTCCAGCAACCGTTGCCATGGGATCGTTGATTGCTTCGGTGATCTTCGTACCACTCGGATTAACCTTTGCAGCACCCGGCATCTGGCACTGGGAAATTCTGCCCCTGGCGCTGATTATCGCCCTGCTCTCCAGTGCGATTCCTTATTCACTGGAGATGATGGCCCTGACCCGTCTGCCCGCTCGCATTTTTGGCACGCTGATGAGCCTGGAACCCGCGATGGCAGCGCTTTCCGGGATGTTGTTCCTCGGGGAATTGCTGACGCTGAAGCAGTGGATTGCGCTGCTGGCCATTATTGCCGCCTCGGCGGGTTCGACCCTCACTATGAAACAGAAGAGTGCCAAAATAAGCGAAGTGAATATTAATAATCCGCAATAAATAATGCCAAATTAAGCCTGCTAAGCTGCAGGCTGAATATATAAGCATTCTCATTCCCTTTTTTCATCTCAGACTCCCTCTTTGTTATTATTTTGCAACATCATTGAAAAATAATTAACACACAGCATAACCAGCTGTTATAAAAGAAAAATAAATCAAACGCTCAAATCCCAAACAACATTAAGGTTTATCTATTCCTGTCATCGGTTTAAACAATCCGGCACAGCAGAAAACTGCTGCTATACTTATTTCCGTGCTTGATTAGGACAACCATCAATTAGAGGACATTAATGATGAGTACCGCAAAACTGGTTAAAACTAAATCGTCTGATCTCATTTACACCCGTAATGATGTTGCTGATAGCGATAAGAAAGCGACCATCGAGGTGCTCAACCGTCTGGTAGTGGAATACATTGACCTGTCACTGATCACCAAACAGGCGCACTGGAACATGCGTGGCGCCAACTTTATTGCAGTACACGAAATGCTGGATGGCTTCCGTACTGCTATTACCGATCATCAGGACACCATTGCAGAGCGTGTTGTACAGCTCGGCGGCGTGGCGCTGGGGACCACCCAGATCGTTAACGATAAAACGCCTTTGAAGAGCTATCCGCTCAACATTCATACCGTTCAGGATCACCTGAAGGCGCTGGCCGATCGTTACGCGATTGTCGCGAACGACACGCGTAAGGCCATCAGTGAAGTGAGTGATGAAGATACCGCTGATATTTTCACGGCGGCATCGCGTGATTTGGATAAATTCCTGTGGTTTATCGAATCCAACATTGAATAATGTACGTTACAGCGAAGGCGGGTTATCCCGCCTTTTTTTATATCTGTAACATTTTGGTGCTTTTTTTGACGTCGTTAACAAAATCTTAATCCTGCCTTTCCCTTGCTCAGCCCTTGGTGCACACTGTGCCTGCACCACAACAGCACGATGCACTATTTTGGTGACCCATATTAGTGCAGACTTTTCGACTACAGCAAAATCGCTTCAGCCAGGCCCTGCATCCTGCTGATTTCGACCAAAATGAAAAGTTGGCATAATTTTTTCATATGAATAGCCGTACATCAGGCCATCAGGTCTGAAGGGTAATAAGGAAAATAATGATGAAGTCTTTGATTAAAGTCTCCGTGGCCGCGCTGGCGCTGGCCTTCTCGCTTTCTTCCACTGCAGCAGATAAGAAACTGGTTGTTGCGACCGACACCGCTTTCGTTCCTTTTGAATTCAAACAGGGTAACGAATATGTTGGTTTCGACATCGACCTGTGGGCCGCTATCGCCAAAGAACTGAAGCTGGATTACACCCTGAAGCCAATGGATTTCAGCGGCATCATCCCAGCACTGCAAACCAAAAACGTTGACGTGGCTCTGGCCGGCATCACCATTACCGACGAGCGCAAAAAGGCTATCGACTTCTCTGACGGCTACTACAAAAGTGGTCTGTTGGTGATGGTGCGTGAGAACGAAAACAACATCAAAGGCATCGACGATCTGAACGGCAAAGTGGTTGCGGTGAAGAGCGGTACCGGTTCTGTTGATTACGCGAAAGCGCACATCAAGTCTAAAGATCTGCGTCAGTTCCCGAACATCGACAACGCTTACATGGAGTTGGGCACCAATCGTGCTGACGCCGTGCTGCACGACACGCCAAACATCCTGTACTTCATCCACACCGCCGGTAAAGGTCGCTTCAAAGCGGTTGGCGAGTCTATCGAAGCTCAGCAGTATGGTATCGCCCTGCCTAAAGGCAGCGATGAACTGCGTAACCAGATTAATGGCGCGCTGAAAACCCTGCGCGACAACGGCACTTACAACACAATTTATAAAAAATGGTTCGGCAGCGAGCCAAAATAATTCCGGCCTAAGCCGATTTTTCCAGCAGGGAGCTTAGTCTCCCTGCTTTTTACATTTCCATCGCAACAGATTTTGGAGTTACACCATGGAGTTTGACTGGAGCGTCATTTGGCCAGCCCTGCCGATTTTGATCGAAGGCGCCAAAATGACCCTGATAATTTCCGTACTCGGCTTAATTGGCGGGTTAATCATTGGTTTAGTCGCCGGTTTCGCGCGCGCGTACGGCGGATGGATCGCCAATAATATCGCGCTGGTGTTTATCGAGCTGATCCGCGGTACGCCAATCGTGGTGCAGGTGATGTTTATTTACTTCGCCTTGCCGATGGCCTTCCCGGACCTGCGTATCGATCCGTTTACCGCCGCCGTGGTCACCATCATGATTAACTCCGGTGCCTATATCGCGGAAATCACGCGTGGTGCCGTGCTGTCGATCAACAAAGGCTTTCGTGAAGCAGGCCTGGCGCTGGGTCTTTCCCGCCGTGAAACCCTGCGTTACGTCATCATGCCGTTGGCACTGCGTCGTATGCTGCCACCGCTCGGTAACCAGTGGATCGTGAGTATCAAAGATACCTCGCTGTTTATCGTGATCGGCGTGGCGGAACTGACCCGTCAGGGCCAGGAAATCATCGCCGGAAACTTCCGCGCGCTGGAGATCTGGAGTGCCGTTGCCATTATCTATTTGATTATTACGTTGGTGTTGAGCTTTGTACTGCGCCGTATTGAGAAGAAGGTGAAAATCCTGTGATTGAATTTAAAAACGTCTCTAAAAACTTCGGCCAGACCAAAGTCCTGCATGACATCAACCTGAAGATCAATCAGGGCGAAGTGGTGGTGATTATTGGGCCATCTGGCTCAGGTAAATCGACCCTGCTGCGCTGCATCAACAAGCTGGAAGAGATCACCACCGGTGACCTGATCGTTGATGGCATGAAAGTTAACGATCCTAAAGTCGACGAACGCCTGATTCGTCAGGAAGCGGGCATGGTGTTCCAGCAGTTCCATCTGTTCCCGCAGATGAGTGCGCTGGATAACGTGGCTTTCGGCCCGATTCGCGTGCGCGGTGCGAAGAAGGACGACGCACAGAAACTGGCACGTGAACTGTTGGGTAAAGTCGGCCTCGCCGAGCGTGCGCACCACTTCCCTGCCGAACTGTCCGGTGGTCAGCAGCAGCGTGTTGCCATTGCTCGTGCGCTGGCGGTGAAACCGAAGATGATGCTGTTTGATGAGCCAACCTCTGCACTCGATCCAGAACTGCGCCATGAAGTGCTCAAGGTGATGCAGGATCTGGCCGAAGAAGGCATGACGATGGTCATCGTAACGCACGAAGTGGGCTTTGCTCAGAAAGTGGCTTCGCGCCTGATCTTCATTGATAAAGGCACCATCGCGGAAGATGGCAACCCGGATGAGTTGATCACCAACCCACCGAGCGATCGTCTGCGCGAGTTCCTGCAGCACGTGTCATAAATGACGAGGCGGCTGTAAAGCCGCCTCTTCTTCCGTAAAGAAATTTCCTTTCAGAATCTTCACCTTCCATCGCTGACTATACTTTTTCTCTTGTGCCGTTGTGCGTTGCTCAAGGAGAAGGTCATGTCGTTTGCCCGCCCATCATGGGGCCTGACCATATGGATGCTGATCTGTCTGTTCCTCGTTCCCACCGCAAACGCGGTCAATCTACCGCAGGCCGCCGTCGCCGCTCAGCAAACGTCAACGCCTGCTGCCAGCACCACCGCTGAGAGTGAGCCGACGCTGGAAGATAAAAAAGCCGCTTATGCCGCGCTGGCGAATATTCTGGAGAATAACGATTCGCGTCAGGAACTGATCGATCAACTTCGTCAGGCCGCCACCAGCAAAGCCAATAATGAACAGCCGGTATTGGCTCCGCCGCAGGCCGATCAGGAAGATCCCACGGTACTGGAGAGCGTCACCAACGTCACACGCGAATACGGAGGAGCCGTTGCCTCGCAGTTTGTCCGTTTGCACGACAACATCGTTAACGCACCGCACAAATCCTTTAATCAGCAAACCTTCTTCAATGCACTGAAGTATTTCGCCGGGCTCGCCGCTGCCGTTTTTGCTTTCTACTGGTTCACGCGGCTGTTGATGTATCCCGTGTGGCAGCGCATGGGCCGCTGGGGGCGCAATCATAATCTGGATCGCACCAAGTGGCTGCATCTTCCTGCCACCATTATCGTCGCCTTTCTTCTCGACTTAGTGCTTCTGGCGCTGACGCTGTTTGTTGGTCAGATTATCAGTGACAACTACCACAACAATAACCGCACCATTGCCTATCAGCAGGGACTATTCCTTAATGCCTTCGCGTTGATTGAGTTTTTCAAAGCGGTGTTGCGATTGATATTCTGCCCACGCTTCCCCACCCTGCGCTTCTTTCATCTTTCCGATGTGCGTGCCGCTTACTGGAACACACGTCTTAGCTGGCTCAGCGGCATCATCGGTTATGGTTTGCTCGTGGTGGTGCCGATTGTCGGCAATCAGGTGAATATGCAAATCGCTGCGTTGGTGAATGTGTTGATCATGTGCATCATGACTGGCTGGGCGCTGTGGCTGATTTTCCGCAATCGACGCAACATCCACGACGAGTTGTCGCGTTTGGCCGATCGCAGTATGAGCTTCTTTGCCTTGTTTATCCGCGCCTTCGGTATGGTGTGGCATTGGCTGGCGAGTGCCTACTTTATCGCGCTGTTCCTGTTCTCGATCTTCAATCCGGGTGACAGTCTGAAGTTTATGATGTCGGCCACGGTGCGCAGCATGGCGATTATTGTTATCGCCGCGCTGATTTCCGGCATGCTAACGCGCTGGATTGGCAAAACGCTGACGCTGTCGCCGGATCTGCGCCGTAACTATCCGGAACTGCAAAAACGCGTCAATGATTGGGTCAAAGCGCTGCTAAAACTGGCGCGTGTGATCACCGTGTTCGCCACGCTATTGCTGCTGCTCAACGCCTGGAATCTGTTTGATCTCTGGCACTGGCTCACGCTGGGAGCCGGGCAGAAAATGGTGGATGTGCTGATTCGTATCGTGATGATTTTGCTGCTCTCCGCCATCGGCTGGACGCTGCTGGCCAGCCTGATCGAAAGCCGTCTGGCTTCGGATTCACACGGAAGGCCGATGCCCAGCGCACGTACGCGCACCTTACTGACGCTATTCCGTAATGCGCTGGCGGTGGTGATCAGCACCATCACCATTATGATTCTGCTGTCAGAAGTGGGTGTTAACATCGCGCCGCTGCTGGCGGGTGCCGGGGCGCTCGGTCTGGCGGTGTCTTTCGGTTCGCAAACACTGGTGAAGGATATTATCACCGGTATCTTTATTCAGTTTGAGAACGGCATGAACACCGGCGATTTGGTGACCATTGGCCCGATCACTGGCACGGTGGAGCGCATGTCAATTCGCTCCGTCGGCGTGCGTCAGGATACCGGCGCATATCACATCATTCCGTGGTCTTCGATCACCACTTTCGCCAACTTTGTGCGCGGTATTGGCTCGTTTGTCGCCAACTATGATGTAGACCGCAGTGAAGACACCGAGCGTGTGAATGCGACCTTGCAGGCAGCGGTGAAGGAGTTGCTGGAGAATCCGGATATTCGCGGCATGGTGATTGGCGAACCGAGTTTTTCCGGACTGGTGGGCCTGACCAACCAGTCCTTTACCGTGCGCGTGTCGTTCACCACCCAACCGCTGAAGCAGTGGACAGTGCGTTTTGCGCTGGATGACAAGGTGAAGAAGCATTTTGATGCTGCAGGGATTAAAGCGCCGCATCAGACGGTGGAAGTGATGCAAACGGGCAGCGATGTGGGTTCTGCGGCCACGCTGGCAGCGCTGCCGCCGCCCAACCCATCATAAAAACACGTTGGGTGAAACCTTAGGACACCGGATTAAACGCTTACATTCGCGGGCTAAGACTCGCCCCTGCATCCGAACACATGCAGGCTGCAGCCTTTAACCGTCAGTCTCAACGCGAGAACTCAAGTGGGATATTTCCAGTGCTCGCCCCAATGTTCAACCGATGTGGACTAGGGTCTTGAGTCCGTACGATTCAGCACACGTTTTTAAATGAGCGATCCCGAGTTCGCACCCACTAACGACACAATGTGGAATGTGGCCTCAGGATTCGCTGGTTCAGCGCGCGAAGCGTTTAGTGCGCGCGGCTGGCAGCAGGAATGTCCAGGCGATAAAGCGGCTCTGTTTCTGCCCCTGTGCCATCTCGATGATGCGCACTTCCTCAACCTCGAGGTCGCGCAACTGATCGCGCAGCGCAGGCAGGTTCTCTTTGCGCGAAACCAATGAAGTAAACCAGACAATGCGATCGGCATAAGCCACGCTTTCATCGATCATCTTACCCACGAACTGGCGCTCGCCGCCCTCGCACCACAGCTCCTTATGTTGACCGCCAAAGTTGAGCGGTGCATTTTTACCTAAGCCCAGATTGCGTGTTTTACGCTGACCGACCATCGCTGCTTCCTGCGCCGAACCATGGAATGGCGGATTGCAGAGCACGGCATGATAGCGTTCATTTTTGTGCACCACACCGGCGAAAATGGCGGACTCGTCTTTCTGACGACGCAGACGCACGCCGCGCTGCAAGCCGGGATTGCTCGCGACAATCTGGTTTGCCGCCGTGATAGCTTCCGCCGTGATATCGGTACCGGTAAAACGCCAGCCGTACTCCGCATGCCCGATCAATGGATAAATGAGGTTGGCACCGCAACCGATATCCATCACATCGACATCGCGTGGCACTTTGCCGCCGTTGTCACTGGCCAGCAAATCTGCGAGCGCATGCACATAGTCAGCACGGCCCGGTACGGGTGGCGTCAGGTAGCCTTCCGGTAGCTGCCAGTTCAGGTTATAAAACAGCTTAATCAGTGCCTGATTGAGTAGCATTACCGCTTCAGGATCGGCAAAATCCACCGACAACTCGCCGTAGCCATTAGGACGGACTTTCACCGCCAGCGGCGGATGAGCCGCGGTCAGAGCAGCAAAATCATAACGGCCCTGATGGCGATTACGGGGATGGAATGGCGAGGTGGCGGTTGGCTTGTTCATAGATTCTCCGGATAGTAGCGCGGGCGTAAGATACGCTGGATGGCGGCATCGCACAATCCGCTTACACGATTATCTGTATTGCATTTAAACCTGATATCCCAAAATTGAGTCCAAAATAATTCGTGCTGCAGCAAGGCTGTCGTGATGGTCATCCGCTAGTGCTTCCTGATGATAGCGACAGGAATGCCATGACACCGTTGCGGTGCGAAGTTTAACAGACAAGCCAGGAGCGCTAATGCGACAACGTTATACTTATCAGCCAAGGAGCGGGCATGGTTTGCCACACGATCCGCTGAACGCCATTGTTGGTCCTCGCCCGATCGGCTGGGTGAGTTCGCTGAGCGCCAGTGGCCAGCGCAACCTGGCTCCGTACAGTTTCTTTAACTGCTTTAACTATCATCCGCCGATTATTGGGTTTGCCAGTAGCGGCTGGAAAGACAGTGTACGCAATATCAGTGAAAGCAAAGAATTCGTCTGGAATCTGGCTACTCGCCCGCTCGCCGAAGCGATGAATGAAAGCTCGGCTTCTGTGCCGCCTGAACAAGATGAGTTCGCACTCGCGGGATTGACACCCATCGCTGCCTCGCACGTGAACGTCAGTATGGTGGCAGAGAGCCCGGTGAATTTTGAGTGCCGCCTGACCCAGCTGATTCGCCTGCAGGATGTGCAAGGCACTGAACTGGAGAGTTGGTTGGTGTTGGGTGAAGTGGTGGCAATTCATATTGATGAAGCGCTGCTGGAAGATGGCATTTACCAGACCGCTAAGGCACAACCTATTCTGCGAGCCGGCGGCCCATCTGCGTATTACGGCATCAGTGAGGATTTGCGGTTTGATTTGGTGCGCCCGGATGCGCGCTGCGGTTAAATTTTGTGGGTTGGCGGTTGCGGTTGGAATGCAGTTTGAATGCAGTTTGAAACACGAGTTTGGATTGCTGACTGAAATACGGGTTGGCTTAAAATCGAGTCAACGCTGGCTGGGGGCCAGGGGGGCTAGCGTCCTCGCGCCGCTGACGCGGTTCCCTCACTTCGTTCGTCTGCCTCACGGAACGGCGGGGATGGCACATCACTGTGCCGCCCCGCCTTTCGCCCGCGTCCTTGTATCTTGAATCCTGCAGTAGGTGATGGTTAGCTACCTTCACCTGAAACAGGGTGAATCTGACGCGTCCATTAAGGTAAGA
>NZ_JBBCKX010000019.1:0-98958 GCF_037153115.1 Pantoea sp. USMM079 | reverse complement strand
CTCTACAGTCATCGCTGGGAGATAGAGCTGGGATATCGTGAAATAAAGCAGGGTCTCCAGGACAGCAGGCTCACGCTTCGCAGCAGGAAGCCGGAGATGATAAGGCAGGAGCTGTGGGGCGTGCTGCTGGCCTACAATCTGGTGAGATATCAGATGATAAGAATGGCCTCAACGCTGAAGGGATACTGGCCTAACCAGCTCAGCTTCAGGGAATCGACAGCGTGGGTGATGAAACTGCTCTGGACACTTGAAGGCGCTTCGCCTGGGCGTATCCCGGAACTGGTAAAGGACGTAAGTTCGATAGCAGAGATGGTCAGACTACCGGGACGACGGGAGCGCTCGTTCCCAAGGGTGGTGAAAGAGAGACCCTATAAATATCCGACAGCCAGAAGAAAAAATGCCAGTCAGGCTTAACTGACTGGCATTAGGCCTTATGGCCGCCTTGAAATGCGCAGAGTATTTTTAAACAACAGGGCTTACTCGTTGCCCCATTCATTCAAAAAATTGGCAATCTCATCGATTCGCACCGCTTGAATACCCGCTTCACGGGCCATCTCTTGCTGCGACTCTTCGCTAATCTCTTCGTTATTGCTAAGACGAGTCAGTAACAGCTGGAAGTAGTGCGCCAGTGCATCGAGTTCTGCTTCGCTCACATCGTGTTCAGATTCCGACGCGTATTCTTCAGCAATGTCATAATACTTCAGTGGAATATTGTTATTCATTATCAGCTCCCCTTTAAACTTTGAGCATTTTCACTGCGGCATCAATGTCGATCTCATCTTCAGTAAAGATCAGCGTCGTCCCCTGGAAAGTGGTCACCGCCAGTTTTTTCACTGAGCGCATTTCATCAGGCTTAACGTCTGTCTTGGGTTTGATGTTGTTCATCAGAAGGCCCACCGACAGAACGGTGTTTTCTTTATCAATGCGGGTATCAACCGGCTCTTCTTCACTGTAAACCACGAAGGATTTAATCGATGTGAGCTTCAGACGCTCACCGGCGATAAAGATGTATTTGCTTTCCGGTATTACTTTCACCGAAAAGGCCGATAAACCTTTGTTATTGGTGGTCGGTTCGAACGTCACTGCCGCGTCTTTTTTAATCAGATCAGGGTTGGCGACCTTAATCACATGGAAATAACGGTTGTCTCCGTTTTCATCTTTGATAAATCCAAAACCTTTGTCTTCAAACCAGGTTGTGATCGTTCCGTTCATCGCCATTACCGCCTACTTAATCGTTAATCTAATCAGTTTTTTGCAGCGCGCAGTGTAAAGCACATTGCCTGCGCAGACTACGCCTTTGCTGTAAGTCTGGACGATAAATTTCTGCTGTGCGAGCGCGAGCCTGTGAGAAGAGGGCAAAATTCGTCAGCCCGCTGAAAATTGGTTATCATCCGCACCCACTTCCCAGCCTGGCAGTCCGATGTCCACCATTATCGATACTTTTATAGCTCCGCCGTGTTCTGAAGAGATCTCGATTCTCTATCAGGATGAGCATCTGGTATTGATCGATAAACCCACGGGGCTGCTCAGCCTTTCAGGTAAAAATCCGCAAAATCTGGATTCCGTGCATCACCGGTTGGTGAAGTTATTCCCCGGCTGCACCTTAGTGCATCGCCTCGATTTCGGGACATCCGGATTAATGGTGGTGGCGCGCAGCAAAGCGATCAACGCCTTGTTGTGCCAGCAGTTTAGCCAACGCAGCGTGACTAAAATTTACACGGCGCTATTGTGCGGACATCTCAGCCACGATGAAGGAATTATTGACGCCGCGATAGCAAAAGACCCGGCGCTGTTTCCGTTGATGTCGATTTGTGCCGAGACGGGGAAGCCTGCGCGTTCGCGCTATCAGGTAATAGAACGCTTAACTCATGAAGGGGATAATAGCGTGATATTGTCGGTTACGCGGGTGCAGCTATTGCCAGAGACGGGGCGCACCCATCAATTACGTATTCACTGTCAGCAATTGGGCCATCCGATTCTTGGCTGTGATCTGTATGGCGGGTTACTGCAGCCGGGCACGGAAAAGACACCCCGGCTGATGCTGCACGCCAGTGAATTGCATTTTGTCCATCCCATTAGCGGGGAGAACATCACTGCGCGTCATGCCAGCCCGTTTTGACACGGGCGGCATGTATTACCACATCAAATCATCCGGCACTTTGAAGTCCGCGTACGGATCGTCTTCATCCTGCTCTTCCTGACTCAATGCACTGTTCAACACAATGCTATCTGCGTCACGCTGGGCAATTTTATCAGCCACGCTGGCGGGAATAATCGCGTATTTGCTTTCGCCACTGCTATCCGCAGCCAGGCGCGCAATCGCCAGACGGCCATTGATCAACTGTGTTTGCGTGGTCTTATCCACACTGATCTTTTTAATTAAGTTGCTATCGGTGAAGTTGAAATCAATCGTCCCTTTGGCAACGGTGATCGCGTTCATTTCGATCAGTTGCTTAACCTGTGCTTTGTACTCTTTGGACAAAGTGGCTTGCTTCTGCTGCTCACTTAGCTGCTTATCACGCTCAATTTGCGCTTTTTTATTCTCTTCCACCGCTTCGCGAGCTTCACGTGCCTGCACACGAGACTTCTTGGCAGTGCGCTGCACTTTGGCCATTTTCTTGGTGGAAACTAATCCAGCTTTGAGCATCTGCTCTTGTAAGGTGAGTTTTGTCATCTTCGTCTCTAAAATCCGTTAAAACCTGGCCGGATTATACCTGTAATACGAAGGCTGATCACGGCGAGGTTCGAGATCCTGATAAATCGTCGTATCAGCGCAGGAGTAATGCCAGCAAGGCAATCAGAGCGGGAAGGGCCTGCACATAGAGAATTTTTCGACTGGCGGTCATCGCGCCGAAGATTCCGGCAATCAACACACAGATGAGGAAAAACAGAGTGACAGACACACCGTTTTCTCCCAGCCATAACCCCCAGAGTAAACCCGCCGCCAGAAAACCGTTATAAAGGCCCTGATTGGCCGCCAGCACTCGGGTTTCGCGCGCAAAGTCGACGCTGAGTTTGAAGGCTTTCCGGCCGGTTTTCGTCTCCCACAGAAACATCTCCAGTACCAGAATGTAGATGTGAATCACGGCGACGAGAGCAACAAGGATATTGGCTAACACGGAATTCCTTAATTGAGCGTTCTTAAAATGTATGGAAAGTTTAAGCCAGATTAGCGCCGGTTATTTTTTTCGGAAAAAAAGATTAGCGATAGCGGTTAATATTCCAATGAACGGCATCGTGATAGCCCCCGCTCGAAAATTATGCTGATCTATGTGTTTTTCTTTACGGATGTCATTAAAACGTGAAAGTGCTGCCTTTTCATCGGCCGCGCTGACTTCTTCAAACTGTTTTTCGAATCCCTGACGGGTTAACAGAGTTGCCCTCACATTATCTGACTTTTGCAGCGCCGCGATCTGGTTTCTTTTTTTATAAAAACAGTACTCAGGCATTCGATATTCCTTATCAAAAGAGGTAACAGCAATTTATCAGCAGGAACGAAAAGGTACCAAGGTGTCAGAGGTTTTTTTCATGAATATGTGACTTGCGTTATTAGGCAAGTAATACCATGCGACGAGGAGGTACATTTGTTATTGAATCCGCGAAGTTCAGCGCAGATGTTTTGACGCATTCCCAGACGTGTCAGAGCAGTCGCTGACCATCTAATCGCACTGTTCGAGGTTAATCAGCATTCACTGCAGCAGCTCTGAAACAGCACGGCGAAATCAGCACACGCCTGGCGAAGGTTTTGCGCTATATTGGCAGCACTAACACCCGAATATCTCTGCGAAACAGGTAACATTGGCAATGGCTCTGATCCCGAAAAACTATGCACGGCTGGAAAGCGGCTACCGTGAGAAAGCATTAAAAATCTATCCATGGGTTTGTGGACGCTGCTCACGTGAATTTGTTTACTCCAACCTGCGTGAACTCACCGTGCATCATATCGATCACGATCATACTAACAACCCGGAAGATGGCAGTAACTGGGAGTTGTTGTGTCTCTTTTGTCACGACCATGAGCACTCTAAGTACACCGAAGCTGACATGTACGGCACCCGAGTGGTGGCCGGGGAAGATGCGCAGAACGATGTAGAAGCAGCAACCTATAATCCCTTTGCTGATTTAAAATCGATGTTAAATAAGAAGAAATAATCCGCACTGATCATTGATGCTGCCAGCATGCCGAACAGAGGCTGGCAGCCTTTACCGTTTGATTTACTGGCGTAACTTCTCTAAAAGTTGCTCAGCCCCTTTATCAATTCCTGTCTCTGCTGCGCTAAGTGAACCAAAAGTCGCACCCACGTTCATCGCATTTGGATATTGTTCCGCAACGTACGCCAGTAAGAGTTCGTTTGATGCCGCATCTTTCACCTCCACGGCGAAATTCACGTAGCCACTCATCAAGCCACGTCCTCCACGTACCGACTGAACGATATTGTAAGGGCCTCCGGCTAAATCAAACTTTGTGAATGTGCCGATCACTTGCGGCGTGGTATCGGCGCCGGTCAGCGTCAGTTTCAATTTGAGCGCAGGAGCCGCCCCGGCAGGGGGATTGGTGATGAATTTCTCCGCTAGCACGTCTTCAAACTTCTTACGCATATATTCAGCGAGTTGACGACGATCATCCACAGACAAGTCATTGAATTGCGCATCATTGCCGCTGTAAATGTCGACCGGTTCAATGCTGATGCTGCGATATTTGCTCCAGTCTACGGGAGCGGCATAACGAAAGGGAATGCGATCGCTATCGTCAGACGTATTCGGCGACATGCGTGATGCTGACGCGATACCAGCATATTTCACCGGGCTGGTAGAGGAACAACCGACAGCGGCAAAAGCGGCCGCTAATACAAGGCTGCGATACAACGGGCTGAACAAACGACTCATGTTGAGGCTCTCCGATAGAAGTTATAAATGAACTGTACGGTTTAGTTAATATCAGTTAGCATAAATCTGTCAAGAAGAGGTTTAAGGTGTGACATCGTGATGCGGGGGCAGAGAGGTGAATGAAAGACGTTCGTTAGTGTCGAGTGAAAGGTTTACCGGAGACCTGGTGGAATGATGGCCGGATTTGCGGCAATTGTATTTTTGCTCATCCGCGCCATCCGCAATCTCGTGGAGTTAATTTATCTATGGCAATCAGGCATAAAACAAAGCCGTTTTTATGCGGTCAGGGTTTGGGGGGCGCGCCTCAAACCCCTAGTGATGCTGCTGATTATCGACACCATTGTGGTGGTGGCGCTAATTTTCATTCTGTCAGCCAGAATTCAGATGTTGTGAGCGGCACCTCTGAGGAACAACGAAACGGCGTTTTGCACCATAGTCGTCACCTCACTTTTGGTATAATTCGGCAACGTTCGCTGAAGGAATAGTTCATCGACTTCAGCTTTTACTAAAGCTGAAAATTGTTTGGCGCGTAATGCCGGGCTGCCGCCGATCAATTCCCCGCTGGCGATGTGATGCTCCATTACCGCCGTCAGGGCGTTCATACTCTCACGTACCCCGGACTCATGAAAAAGCGCGCCGATATCGGAATGGCCCGCTTCACCAACCACCATTCTGTACAACTGCAGAGCCTTCCAGTCTGATGTCAGCGCGCCCAGCATACCTTCACCAAAACGCTGTAACTTCTCACTTAACAACAGGGATTGAGTCTCCGGGTGGTTAAGTTCATCAGCCGCACGCATCAGAAAATTTGTACTAAAACATCTGACAACGGCTTCAAACAGGCTCTCTTTAGAAGCGAAGTAATTATAGAGTGTCGCCTTCGAGCAACCGGCCTGCTTTGCTACGCCATCCATTGAGGATCGCTCATATCCTTGTTCCAGGAACACGGCTGAAGCGGCGTTGATAATGTCAGTTCTCTTTTGTTCGGTTAGCGTGCGCATCACTCTCTCCTCTGTCGGCGATAAATATTAACAAAACCGGCTGGTTCATTAAAGGAGAGAGGATGGTGGATTCGACGTCTGGAAAATGTCGAGTGAAACCTTAATTGCCACGAAGGGATGTGCGCTGCACAAGCAACACGCTGATTAAAACGATGACCAGTCCGACAAAAGCCGTACCGCTCATCACCTGAGATAGCACTATCCAGCCGAGCAGCACGGCGGTGATCGGGCTGAGTAATCCAAGCGATGCCACCGCAACGCTGGGCAGGCGGCCAATTCCCCTGAACCACAACCCGTATGCCACAAATGCACCGGCCAGGGAGAGATAGGCATAAGCGGCCCACTGCGGCAGCGTCAGTGTGGGCAGTGGGGCGTCAATCAGCCACGCTGCGGGTAGCAACATTATTCCACCCAGTATCAGCTGCCAGCCGGTGAGGGCCATCACCGGCAAATCCATTTTCCAGCGGCGTGTCAGCCATACGCCTGTGGCCATACAGGTCGCGCCCAACAACGCTGCCACAATGCCGACCGGTTCGAACACTGTTTGCGGAGAGAGTAATAGCAAGGCCATCCCGACAACCCCGGCCAGCGCTGCCCATAAAGTGATTCTTGCTGGCGCCCGATGTTCAACTCCCCATGCCAGTAACATCACCAGCAGCGGTTGTATCGCGCCTAATACGGCAGCAAGCCCGCCAGGTAGTCGATAGGCAGCGACAAACAACAGCGCCTGGAAAACACCGATATTCAGCGCACTAAGAATAATGAGCCGTCCAATATCGCGGCTGGCGGGCAGGCGAAGAGTGAACAGCAACAACAATACCCCTGCCGGAAGTACCCGAATCAGCGCCGCCGTAAAAGGACGGTCGGGTGGCAGAAATTGTGTTGTGACGATGTAGGTCGATCCCCAGATAGCCGGGGCCAGGGCAGTCAATATCACGTCACGCCAGTACGAAAGAGAGAAAGAGGATTGCATCATTTTGCCTTTATCTTCAATTCAAGATAAAATCAGTGTGTCCACCAATTACCTTGAAGTCAAGATAAATGAATGATCCATCTGAAACCCGATCTGATGCCGTCGATCTCATCCTTCAGCAGTGGCAGCGCGAGCGGCCAGATTTAGACTGCAGCCCGATGGGGCCGATTGGACGCATCAAGCGTTGCACGGCGCTGATTGAACAGCGACTTGAAGAAGCCTTTGCCGAGTTTGAATTGAGCATGTGGGAGTTTGATATGCTGGCAACGCTGCGCCGTGCCGGAGCACCTTATAGTCTGAGTCCCACCGAGTTGTTTTCGACGCTAATGGTCACCTCGGGCACCATGACGCATCGCCTAAAGCGCCTTGAATCCAGAGGGCTGATTACCCGACAGGTAAATGCAGAGGACGCGCGAAGCATGCTGGTGCAATTAAGTCCGGACGGGCTGGCGTTAATCGACCGTGCGGTAGAAAAACACGTGGGTAACGAAAGAAAGATTCTCTCTGGGCTCTCTCCTGAAGTGCTGATGGCACTGGATAGCCACCTGTCGGGCTTACTGCAATCGCTTGAAGGATCCCACCAGCGCTAGTCGCCCCATTCCCACGCGTCAGCGTTGTGACGTAGCAATGCGTATTCCCCTTTCAGGCCACCGAAATTTAATTCAGGTCCGGTGCTGTGGCGTAAGTTGAGCACACCGGATTCTTCTATCACTTTCTTGCCAATCCCCGCGCCTGAACCCCCGTTTTTTTGCGATCCATAACACAATCGTATCGTGATCATATTGACAACATTTCATGAGATTCAGTAAAACTTTATACATCAGGTATACATGATAAATACCCGTGAAATGCATTAAATACTTACGCTTTACACCGCTAAAAAACCCTACGTTGTACGGGCAATCCGCCAGTACAAACAATGAAAACGTGTATTGGAGTAACGGAATTGCAAAAGATCACCTCACTGCCTGCCGATGATTCGATGCCGGGTTGGTTTCATACCAGTGCCGCTCGTACGCCACGCCCGGCGCATATTGGTCAGAAAAAAACACGCTTCGCGATTGTGGGGGCGGGCTTAACGGGTCTGGCAGCTGCGCGACAATTAGCGCTGAATTTCCCCAATGATGAAGTGGTGCTGATCGAGGCGCAGGAAGTGGGATATGGATCGGCAGGACGTAACGCCGGTTTTGCCATTGACGTACCCCATGATATCGGCGCGAAAGATTATATTGGCGACGTCACCATTGCGAATAAAGTCCTCAAGCTGAATACATTAGGGCAAAACTATCTGCGTCAGATTGTGCAGGAACACGGCATCGAATGTCAGATGACCGAATCCGGTAAATATCAGGCATCAGTCGGTGAGCAGGGCACGGCGATTCTCGAAGCCTATCGTAGCGGATTGGCAAAGATCGGGCGCGAATCCGAAATGATCTCGGGTAAAGATCTGCCGGATCACATTGGCACTTCTTATTACAAGCAGGCGCTGTTTATTCCCGGCACCATCTTGTTGCAGCCTTCAGCATTGGTAAAAGGTCTGGCGGATAATCTGCCTGCTAATGTCACGCTGTACGAGTACACGCCCATCACGTCGATTGATTACGGTGACAAAGTGACGTTGGTGCATGACAAAGGGAGCATCACCGCTGATACGTTGATCCTGGCTAATAACGGTTTTGCGTCGCACTTTGGTTTCCTGCAGCGCCGTCTGTTACCGACTTTTCTTTACGGCAGCCTGTCACGTCAGTTGACTGAAGAAGAGCAGGCACGATTGGGTGGCAAAGCGGTGTGGGGGGTGATTCCGGCGCATCCGTTTGGCAGCACCATTCGTCGCACAGTGGATAATCGTATTCTGGTGCGCAACAGTTTTAGTTTCCACCCGGATGGACGACCGCGCGAGAAATACCTTAAGCAGTATCTGGAAAACCATCGCAAATCGTTTGAACGCCGTTTCCCAATGCTGCCGCAGGTGGATTTTGAATACACCTGGAGCGGAGCGATCTGCCTGTCAGAAAACCACGAAGGCTTCTTTGGCAAACTGGCACCGAATGTTTATGGTGCGCTGTGCTGTAACGGATTGGGCATAACGCGCGGCACGGCAACCGGCAAATTGATTGCCGATATGATCGCCGGTGAGAAAAACGAACTGATCGATTTCCTCACCCAATCACCGGGTCCAAACCGCACGCCAGCTGAGCCTTTCCTTTCGATTGGCGTGAACTCGGTGTTGAAGTGGGGCCAATACCGCGCGGGCATGGAAGTTTAAGAAGGATATCGCCGCCATCACTAATGGCGGCTTTTAACCTCATCGATTACCACTTCATCTCGCCAGTATTCACTTTCGCACTCAGCTCCAGTGAACTCTCATCCGGCAAATTCGGATAGGCTTTTTTCATCGCTTCAATCACTTCTGCAGACCCTTTGTGCTGCTGAAGTGCTTTTTCAAAGGTTTGCAGATAATTAAGGGTAAAGGTCACCGCGCCATCGCCCGCCGGACGAGCGCCAATGTAGTGTCCTGGAATCACTACTTTCGGTTTAAGTTGCTGAATCTCTTTAAGCACGCTGCGCCACTGCTCACGGCTGGCTGGCGTTTGCGTATCTGCGGTCCAGACGTGGATGCCCGCTGCCACGGCGGTGCCACCCAGCACGGCCTTATTGGCTGGGATCCACAGATAAGCGGATTTATCCCCCGCATGGCGCAGTTCAATACGTTCACCATCCACGCTAAACGAAGTCTGATGGGTGATCTGCGGTACATAAAGTTGGGTAGGCGCACCACCCGGCATTTTCGGGCCCCAGTACGCTAACTTGGCGGCTTTGGTAGCTTCGATATGCTCAACCACCGTCGGTGCTGCGACAATTTTCACCTGAGGGAAGGCTTTGACGATGGGCTCCAGGCCAAAATAGAAATCAGGATCGCCTGAGGTAATCAGGATTTGAGTGAGTTTTTTGCCGCTGGCTTTGATCATCTCTACCAGTTTCCCGCCGTCTTTCGGGCTGAACTGTGCATCGACCAGCAGCGCTTCATGTGGCCCGGTAATCAGCGTTGACGACACCGGAAACACACCTTGTTCCTGTGGATTGTAAACTGCCAATTGCAATGGGGCAGCAAACGCTGGGCCGGCTGCCAGTGCGAGCACCAACGTCAGTGACTTCATCTTCATCTCATTTTCCTTTCAGTGCCAACATGGCTGGTAAGCACATCATTGTAAGGATTTTGCTGTCTGCTAGAATTCCCGCAAATAGAGATGATCAGTTTCATAAAACGATCAGATGGAGAGCAGATGGACAGAGTCACAGCCGCTTCAGTATTTAATCGCATTTGCGAACTAGGCAGCCTGAGTGCCGCAGCGCGGGCGCTGGATATCTCCCGGCCAATGGTCAGCCGTTATCTGGATGAAATGGAGAAATGGGCAGGAGCTCGTTTGCTGCACCGTTCATCACGTCGCTTGACCATTACCCCGGCCGGGGAAAAAGTGCTGGAGAAAACCCGCATGCTGGCACGGCTGGCCGATGAGATAACCGGACAGGGCGAACCGGGAGAACCGCAGGGCACATTACGCGTCGCCTGTGCGCACTCCACCGCGACCCATATTCTGGGGCCGATGATCCCGGCATTTCTGGCACGCTATCCACTGCTGCGCATTGAGTTAGAAATCAACAACCAGCCGGTGAGTTTAGTGGGAGAACGCATCGATGTGGCGGTGAGGATCACGGAAAATCCTGAACCGGGCGCAATTGCCCGCCGTCTTGGCGAATGTGCTTCGGTGGTGTGCGCATCACCCGATTATTTGCGCAAGCATGGCAATCCTGAAACGCCGCAGGATTTGAGCCAGCATAATTGCCTGCACTATAGCCGCTTTGCCGGGCAGAGTTGGCAGTTCAACGATGCCAATGGCGATGCACTGAGCACAGCCGTGAGCGGAAATTTCAGTGCCGGCATCTCATCGGTATTGTGCGATGCCGCCATCGCCGGATGTGGGCTGGCCATGGTGCCAGAAATGGAAGCGCAAGCCGGGATAGCAAACGGTCAGTTGCAATGTGTACTGCCGGACTTTACGCCAAAAACCCTCGGCATTTATGGATTGTATATGTCGCGCGAACGCCAACCCGCCGCACTGCGACTGTTTCTCGATGCGGTGCAGCAACAGCTGGCATCATAAAATATGGGGTTTGATCTCAAGCAGGGCGTTGTACAGTTTTTAACTCCAGATTAGGTGATAGTATCTCCCGGTAAACATCATCTAATGTTAATAAGGGAGTATTAACTGATGCGCCGGTATTTTATCCGCAGTTTTCTCATCATCGGTCTATTGGGGAGCAGTTGCCTGAGTCTCGCCGAACAGACAGCCGGCGCTACGCAACTCGCGGGATTGATACGTGAGCCGCTCGCATTAACCGTAACCTTACCGAACGGGCAACACGCGGTGCTGGATGCGTTTGTTACACGACCCGACATACCCGGTGTATTTCCCATCGCGCTTATCACCCACGGCACCGATGGCAGCGAGCAGAGCGATCGCCAGCATCTCACGCCGAACCATTTCTCAGCTGCCGCCATCACCTTTGCCCGACATGGTTATGCCGCTGTGGTGGTGATGCGACAGGGCTATGGTCAATCCACCGGCCACAACGATTATCAAGGCAACAGCTGCGCCCAGCCGCAACATGCTCTAGCAGGGAAAATGGCACGAGACGATATCCTTGCTGCACTGACGGCGATACGGGTACAGCCCTGGGCGGCAAAACATCAAGCTGTGCTGGTCGGCCAATCATCTGGCGGATTCAGCGTGCTCGCCGCCAGTGCCCTGAATCCACAGGGTGTACAGGCTATCATAAGCTTTTCAGGTGGACGCGGAGCCATGGGTGAGGGCCAGGTTTGTGATAAAACCTCACTGCTGGCGACGCTGAAATCTTATGGTCAAACCGCACGAATCCCAACACTCTGGCTTTACACTGCCAATGATCAGTCGTTTTCACCCCAGCTTGGCGAGGAGATGTTCAAGGCTTACCATCACGCAGAGGCTAAGGGTAAGCTGATCACTCTGCCGGCTTACGGTAACGATGGGCATGATTTACTGATTTCAGCACCGGAAGGATTCTGGTGGCGCAGCGTCTCGTCGTTTCTTAGCCAGCAACATTTGCCGAGCCATGGAGTCGTGTCCCTTGCTGAGGCCGAGCTTGCTGCACCGGCAGGATTAACGTCATCAGGTCAACAGGCGTTCAAACACTACCTGTCAGATCGCGGCTATGAGAAAGCGTTCGCCACCAACGGCGAAGGTGTGTGGGGCCGCGCGTACTGGGCTCGCACCCAGCAGGATGCAAACCATGAAGCTCTGGCAAATTGCGAGCAGTATCGTGAGAAGGAAGAAGCGGCGTGCACCATTTACGCCGCTGGAGATCAACGCCCAGCGGCGAAATGACGCGCTAGGCGATGGGCGTGACTTGCATAAAGTGCATGATCGCCACCAGTGTAACGATCGACAGCACCGTGGAGATGAGGATCGCGCCAGAAGTGATTTGCGCATCACGCCGATAATACTCAGCCAGCATAAAGGGCCCGGTGCCGGTGGGCAGTGCCGCCAGCAGAATCGCCATGTTGGTGAGATCCTGCGGCAGGTGAAACAGCCAGACGGCTAAAATCCAGGTCAGCAGCGGCTGCATCACCAGCTTGGCCACCACGACCAGGCCCACCGTGGTGAAACTCATTTTCGCCGCGGTGGGCAATTCGCTGGCTTTGGCTTTTTGTCGGCTGGCTAGAAACACCCCTAAACACACCAGCGCGCAAGGGCTGGCCGCACCGCCGAGCAGTTTTAGGAAGGTTTCAACGCTATCTGGCATGGTCAAACCTGCGCTGGAGCATGCTGCGCCTAGCAGCGGAGAGATAATCAGTGGATTTTTTAAAATGGCGCGCAGTACTTTAATCGCCAGTCGATGAAATTCACGTTCACTCTGCAAACCAATCTCGATCATCGCGATGGCAATCGCGAACAGGATACACGCCACCACAATAGTCGCCGTGGTGGTGGGGATCAGGCTGCTTTTACCAAAAATCAGTAACAACAGCGGAAAACCCAGATAACCGGTGTTGGGATAGGCGGCGGCAACGCCATCGACGCTGGCATCGGCAGTGGATTTGCCTTTGAATTTTTGACAGGCAAACACGATAACAAATGAGGCGGCGCAGGAGAGGGCAAACGCCCAGAAGAATCCCGGTTGATAAATGGTGTGCCACGGCGTGTGTGCCATGATGTCAAACAGCAGCGCGGGCAGCGCCAGCCATACCACAAATTTATTCAGTTCCGTCGCCGAGGTTGGCCCTAATACACCTAGCATGCGGCAAGCATATCCCGCCACAATTAAGCCGAAAACCGGCAAAAGAATCAGAAACGTCGCTATCATTGTGTCCTCCCAGTAAGCTGAAGGACTCTAGTGCCTTTAGTGATGCAGATCCAATAGCAAATTTGGCCGGGATTGATACGGAAAATGAATCATGCTTGATATGAAGCCTCTGCGGTACTTTATCGCGCTGGCAGAAGTGAAAAATTTCCACCGTGCCGCGGAGCGTCTGCATCTGTCACAGCCGTCCTTAAGTCGTCACATCGCTGCACTGGAAAAAGCGGTGGGTACACAGCTGGTGGAACGCAATACGCGCCAGCTAATGCTGACGCCCGCCGGTGAGAGCTTCTACCAGGATGCACGTAAGATCCTCGAATCACTCCAGCAGGCGCAACAACTGGCGCGTGACACCGCCGCGGGCAAATCGGGTTTATTGCGAGTAGGTTTCACTATGTACTCTGCACACAGCGTAATCCCGGAGTATGTGCGATTGATTCGCCATCACTTCCCCAATATTGCTCTGGAGTTGGAAGAGGCAGTCACTGAAGACCTGCCGGATAAAGTGCTGGCAGGTGAAGTCGATTTAGCGGTACTGGTGGAAGGAACTGCACGCGTGGGCATGCAGACATTGACCGTGTTAACCGAGCCTTTATGTGTGGCCATGTCGCGCACACATCCTAAAGCGAGAAGTCGGAAATTGCAGATCGAAGATCTGCGCGACGATCCTTTTGTGATGACCTCCGCCAGCGCCGGGAGCCGATTAACCGCGGTAATTATGGATTATTGCCGGGCTCATGGTTTTGAACCGATGGTCAGTCTGCAGGTTCGTCTGCAACACACCATGCTTAGCCTGGTCAATGACGCTAGCTATGTGGCATTGGTGCCTTCATCTGTTCAACAACTCAAAATGGATGGCATCGTCTTCAAACCACTGGCGGATGCGCCGCAAGTTAATCTTGCCGTTGCCTGGAGCAGCGATAACCGCAATCCCTGCCTCAACAGTTTTATAAAACTGCTGATTCAACGACACGCAGCAGTGTGAAACCTACGCCAGCCGCATAATCCTCTGCGGCGCGATAACTACATTGAATTAAATCAGACAGTTAAGATGGATAAGCAGCGCGAGTCAGTGGCGGTTTCAGCCTGAAATCGCCACAAATTCAGCATTGTGTTGTTCAAAAAATAAGCCAATATTTACTTTATCATTAAGCCAATTTTAATCTTCGCCACGTAGAGTGCCCTCACAGTCACAACCATCAGTAAACGAAGTCAGAATTGCCGAGGCGTAACAGAACTCCTGTTAGTTGCCCGCGTCTATAGACCGTGCTGAGCTGTGTTATCCGCTGGAGAGTACCTTTGCTGCGACTATTATTTCTGTTGATGGGTGGACCGGCGCTAAGAGCGGGTTGGCCTTATCTGACCGGGCTGGGCCTGCTGTGTGCTGGTGCGAGTGCCGGGATCCTGATGGATCTGTTGCAACATGGAAGTTTATCGTTCCCCTTGCATGTGTTAGGGGTATTCCTTGCGGTCGAAGGGCTGGCGGAAGCGATGAGTGCAATCTATTCGCCTGCCGGCATTGCCTGGCCACCTTTGATGAAATCTGCAGGGCTGATGCTGTTTGGCCTGTTGGTATTCATTGCAACGCATGACAGCAGCCTCTGCTTCTCACTGGGTTTTGCCTTGATTTTTCTACTGGATGGCGGGTTCCGTGTCATTTCATGCAGCCTGATGCGTTGTCGGCGATGGACGCGAAAATTCAGCCTCGGATGCGCGGAAATCCTGTTCAGCCTCCTGATTGCCATCCATTGGCCGCTGGCTCCGCATGTGATCGTGCCGCTGTGTTTTGCACTTTTGCTGGCGGGATGGGGCATCAATCTCTTGTTTATGGGAGCGCAAATTCATGCGCTGCCAGAGAACACCAGTGTCACCGCACTGCCTCTCTTTACCCGCAAAGGGCTGCGTGCGCCGCATGGATTGAATTATGAACATCCGCCGCTGCAGGCTGGGCATACCAGTGTGCCGCTCAATGTCTACATCTGGACGCCGTTGGGTTCGGGCGATGTCGCCGGACGTCGTCCATGGTTTGACCGTTGGGTCGCAGCGATTGACCATCGCGGTGAAGTATCAACCGGCCATACCTCGTTAGAGATGGGTGATGAACTCTATATCAGCCTCTACCCGGTTGATGACGTTTCACGCAGCTTGCGCGGTTTCCTGCAAACGCTGCGCGCGAAAGATGAGTTCGACGTTGAGGGTTGTTTACTGCCATCGCTGGAAAGTGAAATCAAAAGATGGTGCCGCCCCGATAAACGTCTGGTTCTCACGCATTACAATCAGGCAGCCCTGCGCAATTACTGGCGCGCGAATGCAACCGATACCCGCTATAACCTCACGTCCCGCAACTGTTCGACCAGCGTGATGCAGGCGCTGGACGTTGCTACTGAAGGTTTGTTGGGTGAACACGGTTTGAAAGGGCTTTGGGTCATCCTCGATCCCGATTTTTGGTTGTTGAGTCTGGTACGCAGCCGCGCAGAAGGCATGACGTGGACGCCAGGACTGGTGATGGATTACTGCATTTTGCTGCGCCGTGTGCTGGAATCTCAGCAGCGAACCAGCCGATATCGCAAAATCATTCATCGTCTAAGAGTCGAACTGCTCGGCGCACGGATGGTCGTGCGCAGTTTGTTACGTTGACCGTTTTTGAACAGCATTCAGGCAAAACCATTCTGTTGCAGAATGGCTCTGGCCGCTGTTGTACTGAGAAAGGCGGCAAGGGGATTAGCAGAGTGGGTGAAAGTCGCCCATCCATATTCCGCCTGGATGTTGAACGGTTCAGGGATGAGAAATACCTGCAAATGTGAATGATGAATTAGGCGTGGAGCATAGCTGGCGTAACCAATGAAGAGATCTGCGTGCTGTTGGTCGATTAACCATTGTGCTGCCAGTTCGCCCGTGGGGACAGCCAGGCTATCGATGCCACCCACCAGCTGACGCGCGCGCTGTTTCAACCTTTCACCGCAGCCTGGATAAACCTGTCCGATATTGTCAAACAGCTGCCAGGTGTAATCGCCGGAAGGGTCGCTTGACGGCGTCGATGTTGCCAGCCGCAGGTCGTCACGTTGTAAAAGTGAAAGCCAGGTGTCGTTTTCGGTGACAACGTCACGTCTTGCGGTCAAACATAAGCTGTTAGCGGCAAATTTGCCGGTGTGCATTGCCAGACCGCGCTGTAACAGCGTGGCCGGGTGCTTAAGATTGGCGGAGGCAAACAGATCGCAGCGTGCACCTTGTTCAATCCTCTGCCGAAGTAAGCCTGCAGGGCCAAAGTGGGTGTCGGTCGTCAGGCCAGACTGATGATGAAAGGCTGTCATCAGATCCGGCCAGACACCGCGCAGACTACCGGCTGCCAGAATGTGCAGCGTTGTCATGATAGGCGGTCCGATAAAAATGCTGATACCAGCGATCAGCCTGCTGTTGCATATCAATATCGCGGAATTTTTCCGGATAGAGTTTCTTCGCCATCCAGAGCTCACCTAAGCCGATAGCTTCTGGCATTGGATATCCCCAGGCTTTGGCATATTCCGGCATCAGCCAGACCCGATGATTCTTCACCGCGTCAATCGTGCGCCAGCGTGGATCTTGTTGGATCTCATCCACCACTTGAGGATAGCGATCCTGGACAAAAATCACCTGAGGATTCCACGCCACAACTTGCTCCATGCTGACTTGCTTGAAACCCTGAACGGTCGATGCCGCAACGTTGTAGGCGCCCGCGTGCAACATCATCAAACCGGTGTATTTGCCAGAACCATAAGTGGTGAGGTCCGGATTGGCCATGTAAGCACGAACACGCTGTTGCTCAGTTAAACCATGCAGACGATCGCTCACCAGTTTACGTCCGGCAAACGCCGCGGCAATCAGTTCTTTGGCCTGTTGCTGCTTATTCACCACCTCACCAATCAAGGTAATCCCTTCTTTGATGCCGAGATCGTAAGCTTGATTCTCATTCTGCATGCTGGGGTTAATCTTGCCTTGTTCCCCTGCATCGTCATGGCGTAAGGAAATAGCCAATACCGGAATGCCCAGCGCCGAAATCTGGTCAATCATCTCTTTTGGCGCGTAGTTAGTGACAAAAACCACCTGCGGATGCAGCGCCACCAATTTTTCTAAATCCACATGGGTCAGATCGCCCAGCATGGCTTTCTGTGCCAGTTCAGGCACCAGCTGCGCGTAGCCATCACCCAACTGTTGCTTCCAGTTCGCGAGGATGCCGACGATCTTATCGGTCGCGTTGAGTTGCACCAGCAGGTTCAGCGTTTGGTGCTGTAGCACCACCACGCGATCGACCTGATCGGGGATCGTCACCTGACGACCAATTTGGTCGGTCACCACACGGCTGGCGAAGGTGTTCAAAGAGGTGAAGGTGAGTAAGCCCGCCAGAATCAGGCGGTTAAGCGTTGTGTTCATGAGTTATCCCTGCAGCGTAATGCAACGGATTATATAGCGCTAATTGGCAGGCGCCTATGACTCTTTCAGTGATACGCAGTCGTCGGACGACATGGCACAGCGTCATCTGCTACTATATCGGCCCAATTGCAGCGCGATCCGCTGTCAATTTTCACCTGTCAAATCAAAACAAAAGCCATCGGGCGAATCAACCTGCATGGCGGTGGAGTAGTGGTTGTTATGTTGCACGATGTAGGAATTATTAATGTCTGGACGTTTCTGGCGGGTGCGCTGGTGATTATTCTGCTGCCCGGCCCAAACAGTTTATACGTGCTGCGTACTGGGATGAGCCGCGGTGCTAAAGCGGCGTCTAAGGCGATAGCAGGGGTGATGATGGGTGATCTGATTCTGATCTTCCTTGCCTGGGCCGGTGTTGCGACGCTGATTCGCACCAGTCCGCACATTTTTATGGTGGTGAAGTATCTGGGCGCGATGTTCCTGCTCTACTTAGGCGTAAAAATCATTCTGGGTGCATTGCGCAAGCGCGAAGGTAACCAGCCCGCTGAAGCCGTTAAAATAGAAAATTATTTCCTGCGCGCACTGCTGCTGGGCGTGACCAACCCGAAAGCCATTCTGTTCTACGTCTCCTTTTTCATCCAGTTTATTGATCCAGCAGTCACTCACACTGCGCCTGCCTTTGCAGTGCTGGGCTCGATGATTCAACTGATCAGCCTGAGCTATTACCTGATTTTGCTGATGGCGGGCAACGTGATGGTTCGCTTTCTGAAAAATCGCACTCGTCTGGTAAAACTGGGGAATATGCTCACGGGCATGTTGTTCTTTGGTTTTGCTGTGCGCTTAATGAGTGCACAAAGTTAATTTTATCCCCAGCGCTAATATCCAGGAAACAGCAGGAAAACCTGCTGTTTCCGTTTTCGGGTAGCATTTAGACAGCCATGATATCTCAGCCCAACCAACCAATCAGTGCCGCAGCGCACAAGCAATAGCCACCGAACAGATGCCAGCGATCATGCTCCAGCCAGCGGGAAAGCCAGCGCAGCGCCAGAAGTCCGGCGACAAAACTCAGTATCATGCCCACCAGGCTGGGCAGAAGCACGCCGCTGCTCACTGCGACCGTACCAGCAGAACCTGAACTGAAAACACGCAGGCCCTCTTTAACGATCACCGCCGGTGTCAGCACCACGGCTAACGCAAAACTAAATTCTTCCGCACGTTTACGGGCCACACCCAATGAAAGACCGGTAGAAATCGTGGCGCCAGAACGAGAAAAACCGCGGAATGGGAGGCATAAACCCTGAACGAAACCAATACCTGCAGCGCTCAAGGGCGAAAGTTCGCCGCGATCTTTTTCTTTCAGGCGTGAAGAGAGGATAATTAATAAGCCTGCGGCAGCGAGACCACTGGCGATTAATTTACTGTTACTAAACAACGACTCTATTTCAAACGTGTCGGTGTTCGCGGCGAAGAAATATTTAATCAGCTTCATCAGCGTCAAACCCACTACGCCGGTCACTGCGGTGGCGAGAATAATTAAAAATACATTCTTCTTAAATGCACGGCCCGAACTGAAATAGGTCTCCCGCCAGTTATTCCAGAAGTAAACAATCACCGCGAACATCGTGCCGGTATGCAGCATCACCAGCAACAGTGTCATATCGGGGGCCGCAGGGTCCAGCCCCAGGAGTTTCTCCGTCATAATTACGTGTGCAGAGCTGGAAACCGGCAGTAACTCTGCCAGCCCCTGTATTACGGCCAGAATGGATACATCGAAATAATTCACCCGTTCGCCCTCAGATAAAATAATGGGAAATGAGACCTGACTTAACCTCGCACACCCTGACACATTTCTCATTTTAGCCGTGATAAGTATTATCCTATTCGACATGTCGTTTATGAAATGTTTACTGAATTAAAAATCGAATAATACGCAGGTTATAACTGCATGACGTGGCGCTGTATTTTCCGATGATGTTTTATCCATCCAGTGACATTTAGCAACGCTGAAAGCAGCCTGCATCGGTGATGACCAAAATGGCGCATCGCTGCGCTATTTTTGTGCTTCCTGTTAAACCGAATGCATTAAAACGAAACATAAGTATTCGATCTTGTATCCAAGTCCGTATCCCATCAGGCGTTATCTCCTCGCCGCTGATTGTTGGCACCTTCTGGCACGCAAACTGCATTAATCCCGTTAAGTGACCAAATCGGGAGATGAATCATGTTTGAGGCTTTACTGGATGAGGATGCTACTACATTGGCAGCGCTGATCCGCAATGGCGAGGTGTCTGCCCGCGAATTGACGCAAGCCGCGTTGGATCGTATGGAAAAACGCGAACCACTGATTCGGGCTTTTTGTACGGCATCACCCGAATTGGCGTTACAGCAGGCATCAGTGGTGGATGCGAAGCGTGCACGCGGTGAAGCGCTGGGGGCTTTTGCGGGTGTGCCATTGGCGGTAAAGGATCTCATTTGTACGGCGGGTGTGAAAACCACCTCCGGTTCGGCAGCCTATGCCGATTTCATTCCTGAAGATGACGACATCACCGTCGAGCGCCTGCTGGCTGCTGATGCTGTGCTGCTGGGGAAAACCACTGCGCCCGAGTTTGGTTATAGCGGCGTTGGGCACAATCCGCTGTTTACTTCACCGCGCAATCCCTGGGATTTGAGCAAAACGCCCGGCGGTTCCAGTGCCGGATCCGGCGCGGCGCTCGCCGCTCGCCTTTGCCCGATGGCATTGGGCAGTGACGGCGGCGGATCGGTACGTATTCCAGCGGCGCACTGCGGCGTTTATGGATTCAAGGCCTCGATGGGGCGGGTGCCGTTATGGCCCGGCTGCCGCGATGAACGCTTTCCCGGCGTCTCTAGCTGGGAATCACTGGAGCATATTGGCCCCATGACACGCACGGTGCGAGACAGCGCACTGATGATGTCAGTGATGGCAGGCCCGGATATGCGCGATCGTCACTCCATTCCCTGCAGCGACGTGAACTGGATTTCCTCTCTGGAAAAACCCTTAAACGGGCTGCGCATTGCGTTTAGTGCCGATTTTGGCTATGTCGCCGTCGAAAAAGAGGTGCGTGACGTTGTCACTAAGGCCGCTCGACATTTCGCCAGTGAACTGGGGGCGGAATTAGAAGAGGTTGATCCAGAGATTGCCGATGAAGGCGCCACCTTTGCCGCGCTGGTGGCCTTTGAAAGCGATCTCACAGGCATGCGTCAGATGCAAAGCGAACTGGGCTCACGCATGTCACCTCATCTGAGCGCCATGCTGCAACGCGAATGGCGCGCTGAACACTTTACCGACGCCAATACCGCACGCAAGAAGATCTGCAATCAGCTGTGGCGATTTATGCAGCGTTACGACTTGCTGTTGACGCCAACGCTGGCAGTGCCGCCGTTCCCGCTCAACATGCAGGGACCGGAAATCATCGATGGGCACATGGTGCGCAGCGACCATTGGTTGTCGTTCTGTTATCCCTTCAATTTCACTGGCCAACCGGCGGCCTCAATCCCTGCGGGCTTCACCGCCAGTGGCTTGCCGATTGGTCTGCAAATCGTGGGTCGTCACCTGGACGATGGCCTGGTGCTGGCGGCAAGTGCCGCTTTCGAGCGCATCCAACCGTGGAATCACCTTTATCCTGCCTCAATCGGAGTTGCCCATGAGTAACAAATCATCCCCTGCGCTGGAGCACGAATTTGAACACGAGCCGGTTCCTTTGAGTCACCGTCACTCAACAAGATCCGTATCTGCCGTCTGGTTCGGTTTCCCGATGATCCTCACTAACGCACTGTTTGGCGGCATCATTACCTGGCATCTGGGTTTTTGGCCCGCGCTGATTGCCATCCTACTGGGCAATCTGGTGTTGTTCGCTTACGTTGGCGCACTGAGCTGGTTTGCTGGTAATACCGGGATGAACTTCGCCCTGCAGGCAAAGCGTACCTTTGGCACTAAAGGCTATATCCTCGTTTCCGGTTTTCTCTCGACCGTCGTGATTGGCTGGTATGCGTTTCAAACCGGATTAACCGGCACGGTAATCAACCAAACCTTTGGCTGGAACGCACTTGCGGTAACCGCCATCGCTATGGTGCTATACACCGGCGTTACCTTCCTCGGCGTTCGTGCGTTGTCGATTCTGGGCATGATTGCCGCACCGCTGTTTGTGGTGCTCGGTTTGGTCGCGTTGTGGCTGATTGGACAGGACCATGATTTCAGTACCATCACCCAGTTCAAGGGCAGTGCCAGTGCCGTCGGCGCTATGAGCATGGGAACGGCAGTGACCATGGTGGTGGCCGGATTCGCCGATTCGGGCACCATGACGGCGGATTTCACCCGCTGGTCGAAAGACGGTAAATCAGCAGTTATCGCCGCGTTTTCCGCCTTTCCTATGGCGAACGTCATCTCATATCTGTACGGTGTGGTGATTGTAGCGGTGGGCGCGGCGGTTGATCCGGTCAATAATGGCGGTAATTTCCTGCCAATGCTGATGAATCATGGCACGTTACTCTCCATCATCGCTTTCCTGTTTGTTTTCATTAACCTCGGCTCGGTTTGTACCCATTGTTTGTACAACGGTGCCGTTGGCTTTAGCCATCTGTTCAGCAGCAAGATGCGAGTCTGGACATTGATCCTCGGCGCCATCGGCGGGGCACTGGCGCTGGCGGGCGTCTGGTCTTACTTCCTCGAGTGGCTGAGTTTGCTCGGCATCGTGGTACCGCCGTTTGGTGCGGTCATGATCGTTGACCTGATCTTCATGGCAAAAATCAGCGAGCAGCGCAAAACCCGTCGTCTGCGCGGTAGCGCTTTTGCCGCCTGGGCGATTGGCAGCTTGTGTGCGGTGATTGCCCACATTGAATTCCCGCAGTTTGGTGAAGCGGTGATTGGCCTGGTGACGGCTGCTGCCAGTTACACTTTGATTGTCAAACTGAAACGTGAAAACGCAGCGAGCCTGATGGAGCAGAAAAATGCCTGAATTCACCATTGATTCAACACCTTATCCCTGGCCCTTTGATGGGCGGTGTACGCCTGCGGATACCGCACTGATCATTATCGATATGCAGACCGATTTTTGTGGCAAGGGCGGCTACGTCGATAGCATGGGGTATGACATCGCACTGACCCGCGCTCCGATAGCGCCTTTGCAGCGCGTGCTGGCACGCATGCGGGAGTTAGGCTTCCCGATTATCCATACGCGCGAAGGCCATCGCCCTGACTTGAGTGATTTACCCGCCAATAAACGCTGGCGTTCAAAGCGGATGCAGGCGGAAATCGGTGCGCCCGGTCCCTGTGGCCGCATTTTGGTGCGCGGTGAGCCGGGCTGGGAAATTATCCCGGAGCTGGCGCCACTGGCGGGTGAAACCATCATTGATAAGCCAGGCAAAGGCTCTTTTTATGCCACCGATCTTGAACTGATCCTGCGCAGTCGGGGGATGCGTAATCTTATCATCTCGGGTATTACCACCGATGTCTGTGTGCATACCACGCTGCGCGAAGCCAACGATCGCGGCTTCGAATGTCTGGTGCTGTCCGATTGCTGCGCCGCGACCGAGCTAAAACACCACGAAGCGGCACTAAGCATGATTCACATGCAGGGCGGTATTTTTGGTGCGGTGGCCAGTTCGGAGACGTTGCTGGCGGGCCTGACTCAACCTTCCGCCGCGTTAAGCGTTTAACCATTGCAGATAATGTCCCGGCCACTCAGTCGTTTGTGTGCCGGGCTTACCCAATCCAAAACCATGCCCCCCGCTGGGATAGCGATGCATCTCAACCGGCACATGCTGTTCCTTACACGCGGCAGCCATGATCAAAGTATTGTGCGGATCGGAAACAGGATCGTCTTCGGCCTGTACCAGGAAAAACGGCGGTGATTGCGGATTAACGTAGGATTGAACCGACCAGGCGGTATCCGCGCTGAGTGATGCGTCTTTCCCGACCAACACTTTATGCGTGGAGGTGTGCTCATAAGGTGGCTCAAGCGTAATGATGGGATAGATCAGCGCGGCACGATCGGCCGTTGCGGGGAGATTGTCCATTGCATCACTGGCCTGATAAGCGTGAAAATCCGCGCGGTTCGCCGCCATTCCCAGCAGGTGCCCGCCAGCCGAAAAGCCCAATACGCTGACATTGTTCTCACGGTGGCGCACGATACGCAGTGCGCGCTGTGCATCCTGAAGTGACACTAACGCGCCATCTTTCCAGCCTTCCTGCGGCAGGCGATAACTCAGCACATACGCTGTGTAGCCTTGAGCCGCCAGCCACGCGGCAGCGGGCCAGGCTTCTTTGCCCATTTCGATACGCTTATAGCCGCCGCCAGCCGCAATCAGTACAGCGCGTCCCTTGGGCTGAACAGGCTTGAAGACGGTGAGCGTCGGCATGGCAATATTCCGCTGCGCACCTTTGGCACTAAACGTCATCGCCCCTAAAGGTCCACCGCCACCAGGCGGTTGTTTTGGCCACAAGGGCAATACCTGTGCGGGTTTTGCCGCGGAAGCGGCCAGGCTAAAGCCGCTGCGCGCAGCAAAGGGGGAGAGCAGTAAACCGGTAAGAAAGTGGCGACGGAGCATGGCCGATCCAGACTGAATGCAAAAAGGTATTGAATCAGAAGAATCGGCAGAGAGTATGAAGAAGATGTTGTTAAGTATGACCAATCAACTCATTTTCCTCACGCTACGTGATGCAACGTCTCACCTACAGCGTCAAACAAGCGATCCAACTCGGCAGGCTGTGTATTGAACATCGGTCCAAACTGCAGCGTATCGGCACCGAAGCGCACATAAAAACCAGCTTTCCATAGTGCCATGCCCGCATCAAACGGTCGAATGGTGGCATCGCCGTCGCGAGGCGCAAGCTGGATGGCACCCACCAGACCGCAGTTGCGGATATCAATGACGTTCGGGCATTCACGCAGCGCATGCAGTGCATGGGCAAAATGCGGTGCCAGCTCGGCGGATTGCGCAATCAGCGCATCATGTTCCAGTAACTCCAGCGTCGCCAGGCCCGCCGCACAGGCCACCGGATGGGCAGAGTAGGTGTAGCCGTGAGCAAATTCAACCGCGTGTTCTGGCAGTTTTTGCGCCATAAAGGTGTTGTAGATTTCGCTGCTGGCGACCACGCCACCCAGCGGCACCGCGCCATTGGTGATCTGCTTGGCGAAATTGAGGATATCGGGCATGACGCCAAAATACTCAGCGCCGCTCCAGCGGCCCATGCGGCCAAAACCGGTAATGACCTCATCGAAGATCAGTAAAATATCGTGCTGGGTGCAGATTTCACGCAAGCGTTGCAGATAGCCTACCGGTGGGATAATCGCCCCCGCAGAGCCGGAAAGAGGCTCAACAATCAGGGCGGCGATGTTAGAAGCATCATGCAGCTCAATCAGTTTCAGCATCTCATTAGCCAACGCCACACCGCCGGTTTCGGCCTGGCCAGCAGTGAAGGGCAGATCGGTTTGCAGCGTGTGTGGAATATGGTCAACGTCCATAAACTGACCGAACATCTTACGATTGCCGCCAATGCCGCCCAGGCTGGTTCCGGCGATATTTACGCCGTGGTAACCTCGCGCGCGTCCGATAAATTTGGTTTTCGCCGGCTGGCCTTTGATGCGCCAGTAAGCGCGCGCCATCTTCACCGCCGTGTCTGCTGATTCCGAGCCCGAGCCGGTGAAGAACACATGGTTTAGATCACCCGGCATATGCTGGGCAATCTTGTCTGCCAGCTGAAATGACAGCGGATGGCCGTACTGGAAGCCGGGCGAATAATCGAGCGTACCCAGTTGTTTCGCCACCACCTGCTGGATTTCACTGCGGCAGTGGCCCGCGCCACACGTCCATAAACCGGAAAGGCTATCAAAAATCTGCCGTCCTTTATCATCATTCAGCCAGCGGCCTTGAGCGCCGACAATGATACGGGGATCGCGCTGGAAATTCCGGTTGGCAGTAAACGGCATCCAGTGCGCTTGCAGATTGAGATCGGTAGTGTTGACAGCATCAGACATGATGTTTCTCCAGACAGGTGTATGAAGAGTTTGCATTTAACGGTTAGTTAAGTTAAATCCCTATTAATTAATCTTCAGTTATTGATTTACTCACCTATATGAAAAGCAAATCGCTCGCGCAGGTCACCGACTTTGATCTCAAATTATTGCGCCTGTTTAAAACTGTGAATGAGAGCGGCAGCTTCTCTGCAGCAGAAAGTTTGTTGGGCATGACGCGATCGGCCATTAGCCTGCACATGGGCGATCTTGAAAAGCGACTTGGCATGCGATTGTGTCAACGCGGACGGGCGGGTTTTGCCTTGACCGAAGAAGGGCGTGAGATCCTGCGACACAGCGAAAGTATGATGGCGGCTATCGAGCAGTTTCGCCTGCAGGTTAATCAGATGCACAAGCAGCTGCGCGGCGATTTGAATATCGGGATTATCAATAATCTGGTCACGCAACCACGCATGAAAATCACCCATGCGCTGGAGAAACTGCATGAGATCGGCCCCGACATTCGGCTCAATATCAGTATGATGACGGCCGCAGAGATTGAAAGAGGGCTGATGGATGGTCGCTTGCACGTCGGTGCGCTGCCAGTCACTTCGCCGATTTCCGGCCTGGATTACATGCCGTTATATGATGAGCGGTCGCAGCTTTACTGTAGCAACACCCATGCGTTGTTTTCCCTCGAGCCAGATGAAGCGCAACTGAAGGGATGTGATGCCATCGCACCCGCTTTTCGCATGACGGCAGAAGCGATTGCCATGCACCAAAAACTCAATTGCAATGCCACGGCAACCGACCGCGAAGGCATTGCCTTTTTGATTCTCACCGGCCGCTTTATCGGTTTCTTGCCTGACCACTATGCCGCACAGTGGGTGGAGAAAAAGATGATGCACGCCATCGCACCGGAACGTTTCCACTTCACCAGTAAGATCGCCGTGGTGACACGCAAAGGGCGCAGCCAGAATGCCATTCTTGAACGATTTTTACAGGCGATTGAGTGGGAATGAGTTTTACCACAAGGCGTAAAAAGAACACGTTACTAGTTACAACATACTTTAAAGCTGCATCAATACGCTAAATGCCGGCAATTGTGCGTCATCAGTCTACAGGAAAGAAGGGAGCGTCAGTCACTGCAGAATATGACGAACCTCCCTGCTTTAAGTTGTAAAAGGGGGTGCATGATGCCGCCAGACGTGATCAACTGGGCTCAGATGACATTAAGCTTGAGTTACAGCGGCTGATTATGGCTTATCTGCAAAGCTAGCGGGAAATGAGCAGGGTGACGAGAGCCACCCTGATAAAAACGGTTAAGCGCGCTTCGGTTCACCACGCACCGGCAGATCGCCAGCGACGAAGTAATCTGCTTCGCTGCGCGGCAACGGCTGGCGACCACGAATGTTATCCGCGATCTTTTCACCGATCATGATGGTGGTGGCATTCAGGTTGCCAGTGATGATCAGCGGCATAATTGACGCATCTACCACGCGCAACGCCTGCAATCCATGCACACGACCTTCTCCATCGACAACCGCCATTTCATCGCTACCCATTTTGCAGGTGCCGCAAGGGTGATAGGCCGTTTCTGCGTGGTTACGCACAAACTCATCCAACTGTTCATCAGTCTGGCAATCGAGGCCCGGACTGATTTCTTTGCCGCGATACTTATCCAGCGCAGGCTGATTGATGATTTGACGCGTAATACGAATCGCGTCACGAAATTCCTGCCAGTCCTGTTCATGTGCCATGTAGTTGAACAAAATAGCCGGATCACGACGCGGATCGCGCGATTTAATCTGCACATGCCCACGGCTCGGTGAACGCATTGAACCTACGTGACACTGGAAACCGTGCGCTTCAACGGCGTTAGAGCCGTTGTAGTTAATCGCTACTGGCAGGAAGTGATACTGAATGTTCGGCCAGGTAAACTCTTCGCGGCTGCGGATAAAGCCACCGCCTTCAAAGTGGTTGCTGGCACCAATGCCAGTGCCGTTAAACAGCCACTCTGCACCGATCTTCGGCTGGTTCCACCATTTCAACGACGGATAGAGTGACACCGGCTCTTTGCACTCGTACTGCAGGTACATTTCGAGGTGATCCTGCAGGTTTTCGCCGACGCCCGGCAGATCATGTACCACCGGAATGTCGAATTTGTTCAGCAGTGCAGCAGCGCCCACGCCAGAACGCTGCAGAATCTGTGGCGAGGCGATGGCTCCGGCGCACAGCAACACTTCACGGCGAGCATGCACCTGATGTGGCGTGTTGCCCGATCCCTGCAAATATTCCACGCCCACCGCGCGCTTGCCTTCAAACAGGATGCGATCGGTGGTGGCATGGGTGACGATCTTCAGGTTTGGACGCACTTTGGCGGTATCGAGATAGCCACGCGCGGTGCTGGATCGACGACCTTTCGGCGTGACGAAGCGATCCATCGGTCCGAAGCCTTCCTGCTGATAGCCGTTCAAATCTTCCGTGCGCGGATAGCCTGCTTCAACACCGGCTTCAATCATCGCGGCAAACAGCGGGTTATTACCGGGTTTACAGGTGGTGATGCTTACCGGGCCTTCACCGCCGTGATAGTCATTGGCGCCAATATCGCGGGTTTCTGACTTGCGATAGTAGGGCAGGCAGTTCAGGTAGCTCCAGCTTTCCAGCCCAGGCTGCTGCGCCCAGTTATCGAGATCCATCGCGTTGCCGCGGATATAACACATACCATTGATCAGCGATGATCCGCCCAGACCTTTACCGCGTCCGCACTCCATGCGGCGGTTATTCATATGCGGTTCTGGCTCTGTTTCATACGCCCAGTTGTAGCGTTTTCCCTGTAGCGGATAAGCCAGCGCGGCTGGCATCTGCGTGCGGAAATCGAAGCGGTAGTCAGGGCCACCCGCTTCTAAAAGCAGCACATTCACGCTGCTGTCTTCGGTCAGTCTTGTTGCCAAAACGTTCCCTGCGGATCCGGCTCCGATAATGATGTAATCAAATTCCATTAATCGCTCCTCAGGTTAAAGCTCAATTAAAATACGGACTGAAAACGGGATAACTCGACCTGCACCGACTTCACCTGGGTGTAGTTTTGCAAGGTCATCAGGCCATTCTCACGGCCAATACCAGAGTGCTTGTAGCCGCCCACCGGCATTTCGGCGGCAGATTCGCCCCAGGTGTTGATCCAGCAGATACCCGCTTCGATCTGGTGAATCACGCGGTGTGCGAGGTTCAGGTCTTGCGTCACTACACCCGCAGCCAGACCGAAATCGGTGGCATTGGCGCGACGTACCACTTCTTCTTCGCTTTCGTAAGTCAGAATCGACATCACCGGCCCGAAGATCTCTTCACGCACGATGGTCATCTCATCGCGGCAATCGGTGAATACGGTCGGTTCAACCCAGGCACCGTTATCAAACCCGGCACCGCTCAGGCGTTTGCCGCCGCACAGCAGACGCGCACCTTCGTTGATACCGGATTCGATATAGCGCATCACGTTGTCACGATGCGGGAAGCTCACCAGCGGACCGAAATTGGTGTCGGGATCGTTGAGATCACCCGCTTTAATGCGTGCAACACGCTCAGCGATTTTCGCTTCAAACGTGGCCTGGAATTTAGCCGGGATAAACACGCGCGTACCGTTGGTGCAGACCTGGCCCGAGCTGTAGAAATTGGCCATCATGGCGATGTCAGCGGCCAGATCGAGATCGGCATCATCAAAAATGATCAGCGGTGACTTGCCACCCAATTCCATAGTGACTTCTTTCAGCGTGGAACCTGCGGCATTCGCCATCACTTTTTTGCCGCTGGCCACGCCGCCGGTAAAGGAGACTTTATCGATGCCCGGATGGTCAGTCAGCAGTTGACCAGTGACCGCGCCACGACCGTTCAGCACATTGAATACGCCGGCAGGCACGCCCGCTTCGGTGTAAATTTCTGCCAGCTTCAGTGCTGTCAGTGGAGTGACTTCACTCGGTTTAAAGATCATCGCGTTACCCGCTGCCAGTGCAGGGGCAGATTTCCATAAGGCGATCTGAATCGGGTAGTTCCACGCACCAATACCAGCGACCACGCCGAGCGGTTCACGACGGGTATAAACAAACGCCGTGTCGCGCAGTGGGATCTGCTGGCCTTCCAGCGTCGGGATCAGACCGGCGTAATATTCCAGCACGTCAGCACCGGTCACGATGTCAACATATTGGGTTTCGCTCAGCGGCTTACCGGTGTCGAGGGTTTCCAGCGCGGCCAACTCGTCGTTGCGCTCACGCAGAATATCGACGGCACGGCGCAGAATGCGTGAGCGCTCCATGGCGGTCATCGCGGCCCAAACTTTCTGGCCTTTTTGCGCGGCAGCGACGGCACGATCAACATCGGCTTGTTCCGCCTCATGTACTTCGGCCAGTACTTCGCCATTGGCCGGGTTGATGGTCTGGAATGTATTACCTGCGCTCGCCGCAATGAACTGACCATCGATATACAGCTGCTGTTCGGTGAATCGGGACATGATTTCTCCTTCCTCAGTGATTCAGTGCGCCAGCAAGTTGCTGACGGATAAATTGGGTGGTGAGCGTTTTCGCGACATCGATATTGAAGGGCAGACCGCTTAGCGCAGCTCGCAGCCAAAGGCCATCGATTAGCGATGCCAATCCGTGAGCCGCCAGTCGCGCCTGTTCACGCGGCAATTCACGGTGAAACTCGGCGGCGAGGGTTGAAAACAGGCGTCGGCTACTGACCCGTTCCAGACGACCCAACTGCGGCTGATGCATGCTGCTGGCCCAGAAATCCAGCCAGGCTTTCATCGCCGCGCTGTGCACCTGTGTGTCATCGAAGTTACCTTCGACAATCGCCAGCAAGCGTGCTTCGGTCTTCGCGCCCGCCAACGGTTTCAGGCGGGCAGCCACGGCATCACGTAACTGACGAGTGATATCGCGCATGGTGGCTTCCAGCAAACCGTTCTTGTCCTTGAAGTAGTGGCTGATGATGCCGGTCGAAACCCCCGCACGGCGGGCAATCTGCGCAATAGTTGCGTCATTAATTCCTACCTCGTTAATCGTATCGAGGGTTGCATCAATCAGCTGCCGACGACGAATCGGCTGCATTCCCACCTTTGGCATGACTCCAGCTCCACCACAATGTCAGAGGACTATTTAAACTTTTTTTGATTGCACGTTCAATATAAAAAAGAATTTTGTTAGGATACTGTGCTTCGATTGTTACAAAAGCACAGCGGTGAACCGGGCTATGCGGCTCATCGTCAGAAGAAAGCACTACAGGGAGGGACAACAGGGGTACTGATAACAACAAGGCCTGGCAGACAGGTCACGCTAATCCATTGAGTCATTACAGGAAATTAACCAGAGGTCATCGATGATTAATCCACCTGCCAGTGAAAAAGACAGAATCAATCCTGTGGTGTTCTACACCTCAGCCGGACTGATTCTGACATTTTCACTTGTCACTATTTTTTACAGCGAGCTGGCTGCCAGCTTGATTCAAACTGCGGTTAACTGGGTTACCGCTACGTTTGGCTGGTACTACATGCTGGCCGCGACGCTGTATATCGTTTTCGTTATCTACATGGCCTGTTCACGTTACGGCGCCATCAAGCTAGGGCCAGAGCAATCCAAACCAGAATTCAGCTTATTAAGCTGGTCAGCGATGCTGTTTGCGGCCGGTATCGGTATCGATCTGATGTTCTTCTCGGTGGCCGAACCGGTCACGCAGTACATGCAACCGCCTGAAGGCGCCGGACAAACCATGGAAGCCGCCCGACAAGCCATGGTGTGGACGTTGTTCCACTACGGCGTAACTGGCTGGTCAATGTACGCGCTGATGGGGATCGCGCTGGGGTACTTTAGCTACCGCTACAATTTGCCGCTCACCATCCGTTCTGCGCTGTATCCAATCTTTGGCAAACGTATTAACGGGCCGATTGGCCATACCGTGGATATTGCAGCGGTAGTGGGGACCATCTTCGGCATCGCCACCACCTTAGGGATCGGCGTGGTTCAGCTCAATTATGGCCTGAACGTGTTGTTCGATATTCCGGAAGGCTTTACCGCGCAGGCGGCGTTGATTGTGCTGTCGGTGATTATCGCCACCATTTCCGTGACCTCCGGCGTGGATAAAGGCATCCGTATTCTGTCGGAACTCAACGTTGCGCTGGCATTGGGGCTGATTCTGTTTGTGCTGTTCATGGGCAAAACCGACTTCCTGCTGAATGCGTTGGTGCTCAATGTCGGTGATTACATCAACCGCTTTATGGGCATGACGCTGAACACCTTTGCGTTTGATCAGCCAAGAGAGTGGATGAACAGCTGGACGTTGTTCTTCTGGGCATGGTGGGTCGCCTGGTCACCGTTTGTTGGCTTGTTCCTGGCGCGTATTTCACGTGGTCGTACTATCCGTGAGTTCGTGCTCGGTACGCTGATTATTCCGTTCACCTTCACGCTGTTGTGGCTGTCGGTCTTTGGTAACGCCGCGCTGTATGAAATTATCCACGGTGATGCCGGCTTTGCTCAGGAAGTGATGGCGCATGCAGAACGTGGCTTCTACAGCCTGCTGGCGCAGTATCCGGCGTTCAAGTTCAGCGCTTCGGTCGCGACCATTACCGGCATGCTGTTCTACGTCACCTCAGCGGATTCCGGTTCACTGGTATTGGGTAACTTCACCTCGAAGCTGAAAGACATCAACAGTGATGCACCGAACTGGCTGCGTATCTTCTGGTCAGTGGCGATTGGTGTTCTGACCATGGGTATGTTGATGACCAACGGTATTTCTGCGCTGCAGAATGCCACGGTGATCATGGGACTGCCGTTCAGCTTTGTGATCTTCTTTGTGATGGCCGGTTTGTATAAGTCTCTCAAAGTGGAAGACCATCGCCGCGCCAGCGCCAGTCGTGAAACGGCACCGTACATTCCGGCCAGCAACGATCGCCTGAGCTGGAAGAAACGTCTGTCGCGTCTGATGAACTATCCAGGCACACGCTACACCCAGCAAATGATGGAGAACGTCTTGTTCCCGGCGATGCAGGATGTGGCGAAAGAACTGGAGTTGCGCGGTGGTCGGGTTTCACTGGACCGCGTGGAGCCGGAAGAGGGCCATCCGTTAGGTTATCTGGATTTGCGCGTGCTGCTGGGTGAAGAGCAGGACTTCGTGTATCAGATCTGGCCGCAGCAGTATTCGGTGCCGGGCTTTACCTATCGAGCGCGCAGCGGTAAATCGACCTATTACCGTCTGGAGACATTCCTGCTGGAAGGCAGCCAGGGCAACGATTTGATGGACTACAACAAGGAGCAGGTGATTATCGATATTCTCGATCAGTACGAACGCCACCTGAACTTTATCCATTTGCATCGCGAAGCACCGGGCAGCAATATCACTTTCCCAAGCGTGTAAGCCCACGGACAGCGGCAGCCCTGCCGCTGTCCGTGCACTTTCCCTGGAGCAAGCTACACTTTCAGCCTGCTCTAAGGGAGACTGAAATGAAATTGGGTTTTGCGTGTAAGTACTTCGATGCACAGGCTAAGCAGCCGTTTCCGTTTAAAATCACCACGCGTACGCGTTTCCTGAGTCTTGATCGCGAAGAACAAGCGCGTTTACTGGCGCAGCTGGCAACCAACAACCTCGAAAACCAAATCCTCACGCTGCAGCAACTGGCAAAACTGCCGGATGCGATGCGCATGATGCGGATTGGCAGCGACCTGTTGCCGCTGTATACCGTACCAGAGGCCACCGCCATCTACAGCGAATTAATGCCCGATTTAAAACCGTTGTTTGTCAGGTGTGGCGAGATAGCGCGCGCAAACAACATCCGTCTCTCATTCCATCCCGGACAATATTCCGTACTCGCATCGGATAATGAAGGGGTAGTGGATCGGGCGATTGAGGATGTGGAGTATCATGCACTGTGTGCCGTGATAATGGGGTATGGTCGCCAGTTTCAGGATTTCAAAATCAATATCCATATGAACGGCAAAAAAGGCATCGAGGGGTTTCGCGCGGCGTTTCAGCGTCTCTCTCCTGAAGCACGCAATATGCTGACGGTCGAAAATGACGAAATATCTTGTTCGCTGGATGATGTATTACAGGCGCGCGATCTCTGTCCGGTGGTGCTGGATATTCACCATCACTGGGTGAAAGAGAATCAATTTATCAAAGCGGATGATGCGCGTATCCCGTTAATTATCGAATCGTGGCGCGGTGTGCGTCCGGTATTACACTATTCGATTGCGCAGGAAGGATTAATCCCAGAACATGGCTTCCCGGATCAGCGCGATTTAACGGTGGCAAAAACCAAACTGCGTGCACATTCTGACTACTACTTTAATCAGGATTTAAATGACTGGGCGCTGTCATTTAAAGATTTCGACATTATGTGTGAAGTGAAAATGAAGAATCTGGCGGTCGAGCGCTTGTACCGTTATGCGCTCGACCAGGGCGAGATTAAGGCGAGGTAATCACAATCGCCACACGGCGATTCTGCGCGCGGCCTTGTGCACTGTTATTGCTGGCAATCGGGGCGCTCATGCCCAGGCCTCGGGTGGTGATGTTGGTTCGCGGTACATCCGCACCCAACGCCCATTGTGTTGCCACAGCATCAGCACGTTTCAGTGACAACTGCTGGTTATAATCCGCCTTGCCGTAATTATCCGTATGACCGTCAATCCGGACATGCTGAATACCGGTGGCTGAGAGATTTTTTGCCATATTGGCGATATTGGCTTTACTGGCTGCGGTGAGTTCAGACTCATTTACCCCAAACAGGATTTTGTCCGATAAACCCAATCCCCAGCCTTCCATATTTTCAGTAAAACCTGCGCTTTGCATCGCCGCGATCTGCGCGGCGGTGAAGCGACCTTTAGACTGACAGCCCGCACAAACCAGAATACACAGCAGCAGAAAGAGTTTAATTTTCATACCCGTACCTTACTTATCCCTTTGTTTTTGTACATATGCATATCCGCACGTTCCAGAATCGATTGCACCGTATCGCCATGCTGCGACCAGGCGTAACCAATAGTGACTGAGGTGGTGATCGGTGTGCCTTCCGCGATCATAATCTTCTGCGCAATGGCTTCCCTGATCTCCTCTGTCAGCTGCAGCAGCTGTTTCTCAGTCGCGCGGCTGGTTATTAACATCGCAAATTCATCACCGCCGAGTCGCGCAACCATATCCTGTTTGTAGGCCAGTGCAAGCAGGCGGGAACCGATGGCTTTCAACACCTCATCGCCCGCCGCATGTCCCCAGTTATCATTGATGCTCTTGAATCGATCGCCATCCAGGAACAGCAACACAAAGCGCTCCTGAGCGAACTGGCCATCAAGCAATCGGGTTAATTGCGTAACAAAGGCGGCACGGTTGGCCAGCCCGGTGAGCGGATCTTCCAACGCCTTCGCCGCTAACGAACGGTTATCTCGCAGTAACGAAGCTTGCAGCGATTGCATCTCCGCTAACAACGAGTTGAGATCGTCCGAAAACAGCTGAAATTCTTTGGTCGGGCTTTCAGGGATTCGCAGTGAAAAATCCCCCGAGCTGATGACGTAATGAATCGAGCTGGTGATATTGCGCAGCGTCTGCAAAATGCCCCGATGCAGAAAAGCGCTCAGCATAAAGGCAACAATCAGTACGCAGAGCATGCCGCTGGATAAAATCATCACTGAGTAGCGAATAAAATCCGTCGCCCCTTTGACCGTACCCGCCAGCGTCAACGTCCCGACGACATTTTCCGCGTGATTGATATTCACGCTCAGCGGGCGCGCGTAGATCCATTCGCGTAAGAAGTTCTCATACCAGCCATCCTGCTGCTGTTGGTCTTGCCAGTTAACCAGCACCGTTTGGTCGTCCGTTACCAGTTTCGCCGTAGCAAACATGCCTTCATTGCCCAACATGGCAATTTTTTTGTGGGCGTCATAACTGTCTTCAAATACGGTGGCAGCGGTCAGGCTGTTGCTCAGCGTTGCGGCAATCAGCTCCAGGTTGCGCTTCTCATAACGCTTGATGAAAAGTAACGAAGTGGAGGTCAGCAGCAACCAGCACAGCAACAAGATAACGGCGGAGTTGATGATGCTGATCTTGCGCAGCCTGATGCGGATAGATGATTTTTCATTTTTGATTTTTTCAAATTTCATCTTATTGGCTTCCTTTGCGCGACAGCAATAACACATCCGGACTCACACGAACGCCACTGCGAGCCAGTGAATCAAGGTTTACGGCAAACATCGGATGATCGGCATTAAAAATAAGACAGAAAGCGGCTCCAATGGCGCAATCGGTATTATTTTCAGCCAGAGAGAGAACGGCGTGGCCTTTCTCCAGGCTGAGCAATTCGGTCTGTTGCTGCGGCGACTGATCGCCGAAATAGAGGGCATCACAGCGATTGCTGGCTAACTCGGTTTCACTGTTGAGATAGACCACGCTAAAGGGCAGCGATGTCGCGGTGGCGCTGGCAGGAAAATTGACATGGCGCGCAGAATTGAACACACACAACTGTGGAGCGTCGTGCAACGCCGGCCAGCGGGTGAAGCTAATGATACCGCTGACAATACGGTTGGCTTTGTCATCTTTCGTCGCGGGGTTTTGCGCCGCAGCAGCAGGCAGGGATAGCGGCAATATCAACAGTGCCAGCGAACCGATGCAGATCAGCGCGGCTTTAAGCTGAGCCAAAAGCAGAAAAAAAACTTCACGAGGGTGAAGACGAGGTTCAAAACGTAACATGACGCTATTCCGCTGGGTTCAACCCGCAAATAGTACCATCGGCATTTATAAAAGAGTACAGGTGTTCAATAGCGGAAAACGCGGACTATTTACTCTGGCAGGATAATCAGATCCAATTATTAATAGAGGGTTTAATGCAGTATTTATATAAACATGCCGGGCGAACTGACATCGCCCGGCAGTGAATCGCAAAGATTATTCACTTAAATCGCGGCCATTGCTGGCAATCACTTTTTTATACCACCAGAAAGATTTTTTGCGGGTGCGCGCCAGTGAGCCATTGCCTTGATCATCACGATCGACGTAAACAAAGCCGTAGCGTTTACTCATCTCGCCCGTTGAGGCTGCGACCAAATCAATGCATCCCCAGGTGGTGTAACCTATCACCGGGATGCCATCGGCTATCGCTTCGCCCATTGCCTGAATGTGCTGCTTCAGGTAGCTGATACGGTAATCGTCATGAATCTCGCCGTTGGCATCGATTTCATCGCGCGCCCCCAGGCCGTTTTCCACCAAAAATAGCGGCTTTTGATAGCGGTCGTACATCATGTTCATGGTGATGCGCAGCCCTAAGGGATCGATGCCCCAGCCCCATGCGCTCCGGGGAATGTGCGGGTTGGTCAGCGATTTGACTACGTTCGCCGCACTGCTGTTTTTCTCGTTCATATCGGCTGAGGCACAGCGCGACGCGTAGTAGCTGAAGGAGACAAAATCCACGGTATGACGCAGGAGTTCTGCATCACCGTCCTGCCACTCAATCTCAATGCCTTTCTCGCGGAACACGCGTGCTGCGTAGGAAGGATAGGCACCGCGCGCCTGCACATCGATAAAGAACAGGTTCTCGCGATCTTTTTCCATCGCCGCCCAGACATCTTCAGGGTTACATGACCACGGATAGAAATTGCCGCCCGCCAGCATGCAGCCGACCTGATTTTCGGGGTCAATCTCGTGTGCAATTTTCGTCACCAGCGCACTGGCGACCAGTTCATGATGCGCCGCCTGGTATTTAACCTGTTCTCGATTATCCTCTGGTCCGAAGACCAGGCCAGCGCCAGAGAACGGGCTGTGCAGCAGAATGTTGATCTCGTTAAACGTCAGCCAATATTTCACCAGCCCGTTGAAAGCGTCAAAGCAGGTGCGGGCGTAGCGGGCGAAGAATTCAATCATCTTGCGGTTGCGCCATGAACCGTACTCGGTAACCAAATGCATCGGTACGTCAAAATGGCATAACGTCACCAGCGGCGTGATGCCATATTTTTGGCACTCTTCGAACAGGCTGCGATAGAAAGCGATACCTTCAGGATTTGGCGTTAACTCATCGCCTTTCGGGTAGATGCGGCTCCAGGCGATGGACGTACGAAACACCGTGAAGCCCATTTCCGCCATCAACGCGATGTCATCTTTGTAACGACGATAAAAATCGATGGCATCGTGGCTCGGATAGTATTCATCATCACGCAAGGTGAAGCGCGGTTCCAGCCCGAGTTTGACCGGCATACGGTGTTCGCCATGCGGGATCATATCCACCGTGGTTAAGCCTTTACCGCCCGCCAGATAGCTCCCCTCCGACTGATTAGCGGCTAACGCGCCGCCCCATAAAAATCCCTCTGGAAATGTCACTTCAGACATAAAAAACCTCAGTTAATCAATTCACATTGACGGCTTTAGCAGGATCCACAACCGGTTTAGGCTGCGCTGTTTCACTCACCGGAATATCTTCAAAGCCAAGAATCAGGGTCAGAACAAATGAAAGCACCACCGACAACACCATCACGCCACCCACCCACACAATGCTCATCGGGTTGGCCGGATCAAAAAACTGTACGCTGGTAAACAAGCCGGGTGAGGCCATGGAGTGGCTGGCGAGCCCGCCGATGCCGGCTACCGCGCCACAGATAAATCCGCTGATCAGGCTGGCGATCAGTGGTCGTTTGAGTCGCACCGCAACACCATACAGCGCGGGTTCCGAGATCCCAGCCACGATCGCTGAAGCCGCTGCGGCAAAAGCGGTCTGACGCAATTCCGGATTCTTGGTTTTGAAGGCTACGGCCAGCGATGACCCGCCGAGTGACAGATTGGCGCCAATTTCAGAGGGCATTACCATGCCTTCTTTGCCGGTTTCCGCAATAGTCTGGATGATGGTCGGGGTAAACACGCGGTGCATGCCGGTCATCACCAGCAGTGGCCACAACGCGCCCATGATCGCAACGGATAACCAGCCGAGATAGCCATGAATGGTGTAAACCAGCGCTGAAATACCGCTACCAATCCAGATGCCGAGTGGGCCAATCAGCACAATGGCAATCGGTGCGGCGATCAGCACAATCAACATCGGTTTGAGGAAGTTTTTGGTGACCGCAGGGGTAAAGCGATCCACCCAGTATTCGATGTGCGACAGGATCCACGTCATCACCAGCGCCGGGATCACGGTGTAAGTGTATTTCACCGCCGTCACCGGGATATAGGCGAACTCCACGGCCTGGCCTTGTGCCGCTTTGGCCATCAAATCAATAAAGTTGGGATGCACCAGTACGCCAGCAATCGCAATCGCCAATGACATATTGGTTTTAAATTTCAGTGCCGCCGAGGCCGCCACCATTACCGGCAGGAAGAAAAAGGCGCCGTCACCGATCACATTCAGGATCACCAGCGTAGACGAACCTTTATCCAGTACACCGCCCATCTCCAGCACCATTGCCAGCAGCTTGACCATCGATCCACCGATGATCGCCGGGATCAGCGGCGACATGGTGCCCACCAGCGCATCAAGAATGCCCGCGCCAATGCTGCGCAGAGTGATTTTGCGTTTCACTGGGGCGCTGTTATCGCTATTCGGTGTACCGAGTTTAAGCACTTCCTGATACGCGAGATTGACGTTATTGCCAATGATCACCTGGCATTGCGTATCGGTATGCACCACGCCCATCACGCCCGGAATTGCTTTCAGCGTGGCGTTATCGATCAGGGTAGTGTCGCGTAGCACGAAACGCAGGCGCGTCATGCAGTGCGTGACGGCTTCAATATTGGTTAAGCCGCCGAGCGAAGCCACGATGGCGCGTGAAACGTCAGCATAATTTTTAGCCATGGATTGTAGGTCTCTGATTTTTTTTGAGTAGGGGTACGTTTGCCCGCATATCTATTGCGAGTCATGAGAAACCGGTTTCACAAAATCATGAATATGAAATCAATGGCAGGCAAGAAGTTTAAAATTTGATGTTTAAAAATGTGATAGTTATCGATAACGAAGTGAGGAGCGGGCAAACATTACGGTGAAAAAATTCTCCGCATAATTCGCGACTTAGGTACACTTCAGCGATACGAGCGTAAATCAGAGTGAAAAATGGCAACCATAGTTGAGGTGGCGAAGGTCGCAGGCGTATCGAAAGCCACGGTGTCACGTGTGCTGTCCGGCAACGGTTATGTCAGCGAAGAGAAGCGGGAATTGGTGTTTAAGGCTATCGCGGAAACCGGCTTTCGCCCCAATTTACTGGCGCGAAATCTGGCAACCAAGTCGAGCCAGACTATTGGCCTGGTGATCACCAATACCCTCTATTTCGGCAGCTATTTTACTGAGCTCATGCAGCATTCCGCCCGACTGATGGAGCAGCAGGGGCGACAACTGCTATTGGTGGATGGCAAACACAGTGCGGAAGAGGAGCGTGCTGCGATTCAATTTTTGCTCGATTTGCGCTGTGACGGCGTCATCATCTATCCGCGCTTTCTCACCATTGAAGAAATGGACGCTATCATCGATCAGCACTCGCATCCGATTCTGGTGATCAACCGTCGTCTGCGGCAACACGACAGCTACAGTATTTACGCCGATCAACAACGCACCAGCGCCGACGCCGTTGAAGCGTTAATCAAACTGGGGCATCGTGACATTGCCTTTATTACCGGGTCGCTCGATTCGCCCACCGGCCGTGAGCGCCTGGCGGGCTACCAATCGGCGCTGGCAAAACACCAGATTCCGGTTCAGCAAGCGTTGATTATTGAAGGGAAGTGGCAGGCGCAAAACGGCGTAGCGGCGGTTGAAACCTTGTTAAAACAGGGCACTCCGTTTAGCGCACTGGTGGCCAGTAATGATGATATGGCGGTAGGAGCGTTAAAAGCGTTGGCATCGCACAACATTGCGGTTCCGGCTCAGGTCTCCGTGCTGGGATTTGATGATATTCCGCTGGCCCCCTTCACCGTTCCATCGCTCTCTAGCGTGAAAATGCCGGTGACGGAGATGATTCAGGAAACGCTTGCAAGGCTGATATCGATGCTCGACGGGGGCGAAATGCGCAATCGCCAGCGCTTCTCGGGTGAAGTGATGATGCGAGAATCCGTCGGCCCAGGACCTTATGCCAGTGAAAACGTTGTTTGAATGACCCAAGTTGGTGTCGCAATCATTAACGCCACTACTTGAAATCCTTTATCAAGCCTCAATGCCTTTGCTAATCGTTGGTATATTAACCATCCAAAATCAGAGGCGTTAAAAAGGGGGCGGTTGTATTTAGTGCATTCAATCGCATTCTATTTTGAATTGGAAAGTCCAAATTAAAGTGAGGTTTAATTGTATATTCTATTAGTTAAATGCATTCGGTGTATAATTTAATCAGAATAAGTCTTATTGTGAGTAAATAATTGTCAGTGCTAAGTTGAATTTACACATCCGGACATCTTTCCTGAGGGAATTATGCACGCACGCATCAAGCATCTTGACGGAATGCGCGGTCTTGCCATCTTAATGGTGATTGGTTACCACGCGTATGCACGTTGGCCAGAACTCTTGCCCTATGTAAACCTCACACAACATATTCCAGTTTTTTCTTTCGGCTGGCTTGGTGTTGAGTTGTTTTTCATGATCTCCGGCTTTGTCATATTTATGACGCTGGATAAGTCTGATAGCTATATCAGCTTCCTGAAAAAACGCTGGCTGCGACTGTTTCCGGCAATGCTGATTGCCAGTTTGTTACTCTATGCTGTGGGTGGGTTTTTCCCGGAATGGTCAGCTATGACACCCTATGTCAGGAATCTGCTACCTGGGCTGATCTTCACTAATCCTGAAACGTTGACACAAATAACCGGTATTGAATTTAAATCGATGGCGGGTTCATTTTGGTCGCTGTACGTTGAAGCGGTATTCTATCTGATTATTGGTGCCATCTATTTTACCCTGGGACGGAAATATTGCTTGCCGGGCTTGCTGGTGCCCATGTTACTGCTGTCCGCCTCCTCGGTATTAAAATCTTTAGGTCATCCCATTTTCATTGATATTATTGCTAAGTTTGGTTTTATTCACTACGCGTGGTTTATGATCGGCTGCCTGGTATATGAAAGAATGCATGGCCGTGACAAAGGCTTTCATTATGCGGTTGTGGCTTTTGCCATGCTGATTAATTTCAGCTATTACGTCAAGAATGCCGGGGTGCTGACGGTGATCCCGCTGCTGATAGTGATGTTGTTCTTCATTGCCAGTTTTTATTCTAAACAGCTTGAGCGTCTGTTATCACTTCGATTCTTCACCGCGATAGGTTTTGCCAGTTACGCGTTTTATCTGATACACGAAAACCTCATGATTGCCATGCTGATAAAACTCAACGTGCACATTAAAAGTGAGATGATCATGTTGCTCATGCCAATAGTGGTCGCCACCGGGCTGTATTATCTGGCCTGGTTTATCACCAAATATCTTGAACCGGCGTTGAGAAATATGTTGAAGGGCAAGCGGACACCGGCACCAGAGGTGGGGTAATAAAATGGGGGCGGTGTTAATCCCGCACCCGATGCTACACGTTACAAACCAAACCCATAACGCAGCGCAGTATATGCCACCATGCCAGCCAGCACGGTGGCAAACAAACCGCGCGTGACGATGCCGGTGATCGCCGCAATCAGCGCTGCCAGTAACGATAAACTCAAACCTGAAGCGGTTAACGCCGGCTTTTCGATCAACTCGGCCGTGACAATGGCCGCCATAATGCCCGCCGGGATAAAGCTCAGCCACTGTTGCGCCAGCGGGGCGAGTCGGAAGCGGGAAAGCAGCAGAATCGGGCCAACGCGCATCACCGCTGTGATCAGCGCGGCAACCACAATGGTCATCAGGACATTACGCTCCATGTTATTTCCCCTCCTTGTATTTCATGCGTAACAGCAGCGTGGCCAGACTGGCGGCAATCGAGGCGGCGATGATCACCACTATGCTGAGATCCAGATGTCCCGCAGAAAAATAGGTCACCAGCACCGCAACCACAATCGCCAGCGTCTCCAGCCATTTGCGGCGGCTGGCAAACCACGTCATTAGAATCAGCCCGATAAACATCGATACCAGACTAAAACTCAATCCGGCCATCAGCGATTCAGGGACGGCAGATGCGGCATAAGCGCCAATCACACAGGCAATAATCCAGTTCAGCCAGGCGGGCAGGTTAAGACCAAACATCCAGGCAAAGGCGATTTTGCCGTGCTGGCTGCCGTGCTGTACCGCGACGCCGAAGGTCTCATCGGTGAGCAGCAGGCCGCTGACGACTTTCTGCCAGCCACTTTGGCCACGGAAGAACACGCTAATCGCTGAACTCATCAGCAAATAGCGCAGATTAACCAGCATCACGCTAAGCACCACCGAGGTCATTTCCGCGCCTGCTGCCCATAGCGAATAAAATAAGAACTGCGCCGAACCGGTGTAGAGCAGCGTCGCCAGCAGCGCGGTTTGCAATACGGAGAAACCGGCCAGCGTGCCAATGGCACCCGCCGCAAAACCGATGCTCAGGTAACCGGGCACGGTAGGTAAACAGGCGATAAAACCCGCGCGAAAACTCAGTGAATCGCTGTGTTTCGGCAGGGTGTGACTATTCAACGACATGACAATTTTCCAAAACCTTCTCAACAGATGCACCAATTTTAAGCCACGATGCGCAAGGCTATAGTAAAATCCTGCTCCCGGAGTACATCAGCGAAGGATTTGTGATGCAGGAAAAACGTGATGACATCAAATTGTGGCGTGACCGTGGTATGCACGGCGGTATGGAAATCCTGCGTGCACGCTGCTACGAGCACAGTTATCCGCCACACTTCCACGACGAATTTGTGATCGCGGCGTTTGCCCGAGGGGCACAACGTACCCGTATTTGCCGTCAACAGGGGATTGCCGCCGCTGGCACGGTGATGGTGATTCTGCCGGGAGAAGTGCACACCGGTGAAGCGGTCCAGCGTGAGGAAGGCTGGGATTACTGCGCGTTTTATCCTTCCGCCACACTGGTTAATGAGATCGCGGAGTCACAAATCGGCGGCAAAGGTGAACTCAATTTTGGTGCGGAAGGGATGCGGTATGATCCGTTGCTGGCGCAGCAGATGTTGCAGGCTTCCGCCGTAATGCAAGAAAGTCCGGACGCAGTGGAAAAAGAGTGTGCGCTGTTTCAGGTACTGAGCGCGTTAATCCGTCAACACGGCGAACGCACGTTAAAAGGCGGTGAGCGGCATGCGTTACGCGCCGATATTCGGCAGGCGATCGATTTTCTGCACAGCGATTACCATCAGCCGCTGGCGGTCAGTGAAATCGCCGCCGTCGCCGGGCTAAGCGAATACCATTTTATGCGCACCTTCCAGAAGCTGACTGGCTTGTCGGTACATCAATACCTTACGCAGATTCGCCTGATGCGGGCAAAACGACTGCTGTCACAAGGCTTCGATGCCGCGCACACCGCCAGTGAAGTGGGCTTCTTCGACCAGAGCCACTTCATCAAGAAATTCCGCGCCCATTTTGGCATTACGCCGGGTGCATTTGCGGCGGCATCGCAATGATGGAACGAGGATCTTGCCATGACTTCCCGTAACAAACCCAATGAACAGGCAACGCCGCTGTCGGTCGGTTTCGTCCTGCTGAACCGCTTTACGCTGCTACCGTTTGCGGCTTTTGTGGATTGCCTGCGTCTCGCCGCCGATGAAGGCGATCGCAGCCGTCAGCTGCGCTGTAGCTGGACGTTTATGTCCAGCTCTGGCAGTGAAGCGACTTCAAGCTGTGGCGCGGTGATCTCGCCCTGTGAAGCCCTCAAGAACCCGGAACATTTTGACTACATCGTGGTGATTGGCGGGGTGCAGGATGAGAAGGACAAAACCGATCATCGCGCGCTGGATTATATTCGCCTTGCCGCGCAGTTTGGCACGCCATTGGTCGGCTTATGTACCGGTGTCTTTGCATTGATTCAGGCTGGCGTCATGAAGGGAAAAGAGTGTTGTGTCAGCTGGTATCACCATGGTGATTTACAGCGGCGTTTTCCCGATATCACCCCGGTAGCCGATCGCATCTTTGTCGATGAAGGCAAGCTGATTACCTGTGCCGGTGGCGTGGCGGCGGCGGATGTTGCCGCGCATCTGATTGAACGCCATCTGGGCCGCGCATGGGCGATAAAAAGTCTGCATATCATGCTGATTGATGAAGCGCGCACCACGCATCATCCGCAGCCGCAACCGGTGATCTTCGAAAAAATAAAAGATCGCATGGTGCGCAGTGCCGTTGATGTGATCTCCCAACATATGGGCGAGGTGATTTCGGTTGAGCAACTCGCGCAACGCCTCAATACCTCGCGACGCAATATTGAGCGTAAATTCAAAGATGAGCTGGGTGTCAGTCCACAACGCTTCGCACGTGACTTACGACTGCGTTATGGTCTTTGGCTACTGCTGTACAGCGCGAAAACAGTGACAGAAATTGGCGAGCGCTGTGGCTTCTCCGATACCGCGCATTTTTCCCGCCATTTCCGCGATGCCTTTGGTTATCCTCCCAGCCTGGCACGCAAGCAGGCCGCATTGCGCGATCAGCAGCATGTCGATCCATTCTTTATTCATATTGATAGTGCAATTGAAGGGCGTTGATTTCAGCGCTCTCGTTATTTCATTGTTGCTGCACAAAATGATTACCCACTGATTTACTTAATTTTTTCCTCCCACCCGATTTAAGCATTTCCATTCAGACATCACATTTTCTTATCCAATCGTGATGCACCTCAAACAATACAAATCACCTTCAAATATTAAATTATTGATAAATAAGGGTTGTCGCGATTTTGTCATATTAAATGTCGCAAACGTTCAAGCTTGCACCCGGCGATATTCAGTAGTGTGAAAACGTACTGAATTTGGCCACTAATCCTGATGATGAGGGTGTAGCAATGAATGCAAATGATTTGAACAGTCCCGATCCACAACTGTTTGCCGCCGTAGTGGGTGAGCTGGTGCGACAGGAAACACACATCGAATTAATCGCCTCGGAAAATTATGCCAGCTCCCAGGTCATGTCGCTGCAGGGCAGCCAGCTCACCAACAAATATGCTGAAGGCTATCCGGGGAAACGCTACTACGGCGGCTGCGAACATGTCGACACCATCGAACGTTTAGCGATTGAACGCGCCTGCCTGCTGTTTGGTGCGGATTACGCCAACGTGCAGCCCCATTCCGGTGCTCAGGCGAACGCCGCGGTGTTTATGGCGTTGATCAAACCCGGCGACACCATTCTCGGCATGAGCCTGGCGCACGGCGGTCACTTAACCCATGGCGCCGCACCGAATGTCTCCGGTAAGCACTACAACGCCGTGCAATACGGTTTGAATGCCGAAACCGGTGAGATTGATTATCAGGAAGTGGAGCGCCTGGCAAAAGAGCACCAGCCGAAACTGATTGTGGCCGGTTTCTCCGCTTACTCGCGCATTGTTGACTGGAAACGCTTCCGCGAAATCGCCGATAGCGTTGGCGCCTGGCTGATGGTGGATATGGCGCACGTCGCCGGTCTGGTCGCTGCGCGCTGTTATCCCAATCCGTTGCCGCATGCACATGTGGTGACCACCACTACGCATAAAACCCTGCGCGGTCCGCGCGGTGGCCTGATTCTTTCAGCGAACGGTGATGAAGCGCTTTACAAAAAACTCAACTCTGCGGTGTTCCCCGGCCAGCAGGGCGGCCCGTTGATGCACGTGATTGCCGCTAAAGCGATGGCCTTCCGTGAGGCGATGGAGCAGGACTTCATTCACTACCAGGCCAAAGTGATCGATAACGCCAAAACCATGGCGAAAGTGTTCATCAAACGCGGTTACGACGTGGTGTCAGGTGGTACCGATAACCATCTGTTCCTGGTCTCGCTGATTGGTCAGGAGATCACCGGCAAAGAGGCCGATGCTGCCCTGGGCCGCGCGCATATCACCGTGAATAAAAATTCCGTGCCCAACGATCCACAAAGCCCGTTTGTCACTTCTGGTTTACGCATCGGCACGCCAGCGGTGACCACGCGCGGCTTTGGCGAGAAAGAGTGCGAAACCCTGGCGGGCTGGATTTGCGACATCCTTGATGTGCTGGCGTTGAAACAGAACAGCGACAACATCGAAGCCTGGGTGCGTTTCAACGTATCAGAGCTGTGTGCCAGACATCCGGTGTATGGCGAACATTCACCGCAGGCTATCGCCAAAAAAGCCATTGCCTGACCATTTTTCCCGGCTCAGGCCGGGAGTTTTAGGAGACGAGTATGCAACGTTTTTCTGGTTTCGGGCTGATTAGCCACGGACTGAGTTATCATGAAAACTGGCAGCGTATGTGGCGCAATCCCACGCCGAAAAAGTCCTACGACGTGATCATCATCGGCGGGGGCGGACATGGCTTAGGGACGGCTTATTACCTGGCAAAAGAGTTTGGTATCCGCAATGTAGCCGTGATCGAGAAAGGCTGGCTGGGCGGCGGAAACACCGCGCGCAATACCACCATCGTGCGCTCAAATTATCTGTGGGATGAAGCTGCCGCACTGTTCGAGCACTCCGTGAAATTGTGGGAAGGGCTGACTCAGGAGCTGAACTACAACGTGATGTTCTCGCAGCGTGGCGTGTTGAATCTCGGACACACTCTGCAGGACATGCGTGATATCCAGCGACGCGTCAACGCCAACCGCCTGAATGGCATCGACGGTGAAGTCCTCGACACTCGCGGCGTACAGGATCTTGAACCGCTACTGGATTGCTCTGCTCGTGCACGTTTCCCAATCATGGGCGCTTCATGGCAACCGCGCGGCGGTGTGGCGCGTCATGATGCGGTGGCGTGGGGCTTTGCTCGCGGCGCAGATGCGCATGGTGTGGATATCCTGCAACAGACCGAAGTCACCGGCCTGATGATCCGTGATGGCCAGATTTATGGCGTGCATACCAATCGCGGTGATATCGAAGCGAAGACGGTGGGCTGCGTGGTGGCGGGTAACTCGGGCGTGCTGGCCAATATGGCCGGTATCAAACTGCCGCTGGAATCACATCCTTTGCAGGCGCTGGTCTCCGAACCGCTCAAACCGGTGGTCAACACGGTGGTGATGTCGAACCACGTACACGGTTACATCAGCCAGTCCGATAAAGGCGATCTGGTGATTGGTGCGGGCATTGATGGTTACACCGGTTACGGCCAGCGCGGCAGCTATCCGATTATTGAACACACCCTGCAGGCGATTGTTGAGATGTTCCCGGCCTTCTCGCGCGTGCGCATGAACCGCCAATGGGGCGGCATTGTAGATACCACGCCAGATGCCAGTCCGATCATCTCGAAAACCAAGGTGAACGGCCTCTATTTCAACTGTGGCTGGGGCACCGGCGGCTTTAAAGCGACACCGGGATCGGCGCACGTGTTTGCCGCCAGTCTGGCTAAACGTGAAATGCACCCTCTGGCGGCACCGTTCTCTATTGACCGTTTCCACACCGGCGCTCTGGTGGATGAGCACGGCGCTGCGGCCGTTGCGCACTGATTATTGTTCGGGAGAAAGACAACATGTTTCATATTTATTGTCCGTGGTGCCAGGAGCATCGCGAAGAAGAAGAGTTTCATGCCAAAGGCCCGGCACATCTGGCGCGCCCTAAGGATCCGGAAGCTTGCAGTGACGAAGAGTGGGGCGACTATTTGTTCTTCCGTGATAATCCACGCGGCGTGCATCACGAACTCTGGGTGCACGCGGTGGGTTGCCGAAAATTCTTTAATATCACGCGCAATACCGTGACCTACGAGATCCTGGAAACCTACAAAATCGGTGAGCAGCCGGGCAAAAATGTGCAGGCAGAAGTGGTGACATTACCGGTGCGGCAGGAAGCACGAGAAGCCGCCAACGAGAACGTGAAAGTGCAGGCCGGAGGCGCATCATGAGCCAGGTCAATCGCCTCAAACAGGGCGGTCGCATCGATCGCAGCCGTAAAATCACTTTCACCTTTAATGGCAAAACGCTGGAAGGTTTCGTTGGTGACACCCTGGCATCAGCACTGATCGCCAACGGCATTGATGTGGTCAATCGCAGCTTCAAATACTCCCGTCCACGCGGCATCGTTGCGGCTGGCGCGGAGGAGCCGAATGCCGTGGTACAGCTCGGTGGCGCGGAACAGGAGCAGATCCCCAACGTGCGTGCTACCCAACAAGCGCTCTACCAGGGGCTGGAAGCCGCCAGCACCAACGGCTGGCCGAACGTCGATCGCGATCTGATGGGCGTGGTAGGCAAAATCGGTGGGCGTTTTATGCCGCCAGGTTTCTACTACAAAACCTTTAAACAGCCGGCGTCGATGTGGAAAACCTACGAAAAATATATTCGTAAAGGGGCCGGTCTGGGCCGTAGCCCAACTGTCGCCGATCCCGATATTTATGATCACTTCAATCAGCACTGCGATGTGCTGGTGATTGGTGCTGGTCCAGCCGGACTGGCTGCGGCGCTGGCCGCAGGGCGCAGTGGCGTCCGCGTGATTCTGGTGGATGAGCAGGAAGAGATGGGCGGCAGCCTGCTCGACAGCCGTGAAATCATTGATGAGAAAGGCGCTGCGCTGTGGGCCCGCGATGTGCTGCAAACCTTGCAGGCGCTGGACAACGTGCAGCTGCTGGCAAAAACCACCGCCAACGGCTATCACGATCACAACTTTATCACGCTGCTAGAGCGTCGCACCGATCACCTGTCGATCACCGCGCCAGTTATCAAGGGGCACAAACAGGCGCGTCAACGTATGCACCGGGTACGTGCCGGACGGGTAGTGCTGGCCACCGGTGCGCATGAGCGTCCATTGGTGTACAGCGGCAACGATATTCCCGGTAACTATCTGGCGGGTGCCGTTTCCACCTATATCCATCGCTATGGCGTCGTGCCAGGCAACAAACTGGTGGTCTCCACCAGCAATGATGACGGCTACCGTGCCGCGCTGGACTGGCTGGATAGCGGGTGTGAAGTGGTGGCAATTGCTGATGCGCGTCCGAGTCCGGACGGCGAGTTGGTGAAACAGGCGCGTCTCAAAGGCATCACCATCATGACCGGCAGCGCGGTGATTGAAGCGCAGGGCGCAACGCGCGTGCGCAGTGTCGATATCGCCCGCATCAACAGTGAGAGCTTTGTGGTGGTTGGTAGCGCCACGCGTCTGGTGTGCGACACCGTCGCCAGCTCGGGTGGCTACAGTCCGGTCATCCATCTCGCATCACATACTGGCGGGCGCCCGCAGTGGCGTGACGATATCCTCGGTTTTGTGGCGCCGCAGGTAAAAGGGATGATGGTAGTGGGAGGCGCGCAGGGCATCTATAGCTTGCCAGACGTGCTCAGCAGCGGTTTCGAGGCGGGAAAACGTGCCGCTGAAGAAACCGGAGGCACACCGCAACCGATGGCGCTGCCGCAAACACGGGCGCGTCGTGATGGCCCGGCGCAGGCGCTGTACCAGGTACCGCACATGAAAACCACCATGCGCGCACCGAAACAGTTTGTCGATTTGCAGAATGACGTAACGGCCGCTTCCATTGAGCTGGCTACGCGTGAAGGCTTTGAATCGATTGAACATATCAAACGTTACACTGTCATGGGTTTCGGCACCGATCAGGGCAAACTCGGCAACATCAATGGTCTGGCAATTGCGGCGCGGGTATTGAACCGCAGCATTCCTGACGTTGGCACCACCATGTTCCGCCCCAACTATACGCCTGTGGCCTTTGGCGCAGTGACCGGACGCCACTGCAACGAGCTGTTCCAGCCGGAGCGCTATACCGCGCTGCATCAGTGGCACGTGGAAAAGGGCGCGATGTTCGAAGATGTTGGGCAGTGGAAGCGCCCATGGTACTTCCCGCAGCGCGTCAATGGCCAACTGGAGACGATGCACCAGGCGGTGGTGCGCGAATGTCGCGCAGTGCGAGAAAGCGTTGGCGTACTCGATGCCTCAACCCTCGGCAAAATCGATATTCAGGGGCCGGATGCGCGTGAATTCCTCGAACGCGTCTACACCAATAAGTGGGCCAAACTGCCGGTGGGCCGTGTGCGCTACGGCCTGATGTGTCGCGACGATGGCATGGTGTTTGATGACGGCACCACCAGCTGCCTTGGCCAGAATCACTTCCTGATGACCACCAGCACCGGCAATGCCGCCACCGTGCTGGAGTGGCTGGAACTCTGGCACCAAACCGAATGGCCGGAACTGCAGGTTTACTTCAACTCGGTCACCGATCACTGGGCCACCATCACTGTCACCGGGCCTAAAGCCCGCGATCTGCTGGCGGAGTTCAGCGATATCGATTTAGCGCGAGACAGCTTTAAGTTTATGGACTGGCGTGAAGGCAAGGTGGCGGATGTCCCGGCTCGCGTGTTCCGCATCTCGTTCACCGGCGAACTGGCGTATGAAATCAACGTGCAAGCCAACTATGCGTTGCATGTCTGGCAAGTACTGTTCGCGCACGGCAAGAAATACAACCTCACCCCTTATGGGACAGAAACCATGCACGTATTGCGTGCGGAGAAGGGGTTCATTATTGGCGGTCAGGACACCGACGGATCAATGACACCGCACGATCTCGGCATGGAGTGGTGTGTGGGCAACGACAAACCGTTCTCGTGGATCGGCAAACGATCGCACACCCGATCCGATGTGCTGCGCGAGGATCGTAAACAGCTGGTGGGGCTGTTACCGAAAGATCCTAAAGTGGTGCTGGAAGAGGGGGCGCAGGTGGTGTTCGATCCGCAGCACGCGGTGCCTGTGCCGATGTATGGCCACGTCACCTCCAGTTACTACAGCCCGACGCTGGACAGCGGCTTTGCCATGGCCGTGGTGACACGCGGACATCACCGCATGGGCGAAACCGTCTGGCTCGCCAGTTCAGACGGTCAATTCACTGAAGCCAAAATTGTTAGCTCCGTGTTTATCGATCCAAAAGGAGAGCGCCAGAATGTCTGAGACCCTCACTGCCAACCTCTTTAATGCACATCCTGTGACGCCGGGGATGGGCGAATCTCCACTGGTGTGGAGCTATATCAAAACGGGTGTTCCCACGCTAGCGGGCGCCTCGGATATCACATTGCGCGAGCGCGCTGACCTCGGTCATCTGACGCTGCGCGGATCGGCTATCGAGCTGGATAAAGCGCTGCGTGCCGTATTGCAGCTCTCTCTGCCCGCGCAGCCTTTATCCCTGACGCAAGCCGGTGCATACAGCGCGCAGTGGATGTCACCGGACGAGTGGCTGCTGATTGTGCCGCAGGGTGAAGAGTATGCGATTGAGCAGCAGTTACGCGCTGCGCTCGGCGATGCGCACTACGCAATTGTGAACATTGGCGGCGGGCAAACCTTGCTGGAGTTGCGCGGTGAACAGGCGATCAATCTGCTGAAAAAATCGGTGGTGTATGACGTTCATCCGCAGAATTTCCCGGTAGGTAAAGGTGTGATGACCTGCTTTGCCACCATCACGGTGATCCTGCGTCGCCCAACAGAAGATCGTTGGGAGCTGGTGGTGCGCCGCAGTTTTGCGGACTACAGCTATCGCTGGCTACTGGATGCCGGCGCGGAATATGGCATTAGCGTGCTGTCCTGATAGGACATCGTCGTCAATTTTACGCGGTGGCCTGCAGGTCACCGCCATTCGGCTCAGTTGCCAATGATGTGAGGGTCTTTTATGAGTCGTAGTAATGCCAACTGGATTTTGACCGCCCAATGCCCGAGTAAACTGGGCAGCGTGGACGTAGTCACGCGCTTTCTGAAAGAACAGCGTTGTTACATTAATGAGCAACACAGCTTTGATGACAAATGTGCGCAGCGATTTTTCATCCGCACTGTATTTGAACCGCAGACCGACAACTTTGATGCGGCGGCATTTCGTGATGAATTCAGCACGCGCGCGGCTGACTTCGCCATGTCGTTCGAACTCACCGAACCCGGCTATAAAGTGCCGGTGGTGATCATGGTGTCGAAAACCGATCACTGTCTCAACGATCTGTTATATCGCCATCGCGCCGGTAAGTTGGCCATCGATATCAAAGCGGTGATCTCTAACCATCCGCTGCTGGAGCCCATCGTGGCCTGGCATGGTTTGCCTTACCACTATTTCCCGGTATCTGCGGCGAATCGTGCGGAACAGGAGCAACAAATCTGGCAGGTGGTACAGGAGACGGGGGCGGAACTGGTAGTGCTGGCGCGTTACATGCAGGTGATGTCGGCGGAGATGTGTCAGAAGCTGTCGGGTCGTGCCATCAACATCCATCACTCCTTGTTACCCGGATTCAAAGGGGCCAGGCCTTATCATCAGGCCTATGACAAGGGCGTAAAACTGGTGGGGGCCACCGCGCACTTCATCAATGAAGATCTCGATGAAGGGCCAATTATCAGCCAAAAAGTCGAGGTGGTGAGTCATGCCGATTACGCTGACGATCTGGTGGATAAAGGGCGCGATATCGAGCGCTTAACGCTGGCACATGCGGTCTCGTGTTATGCCGAGCGCAGAGTGTTCCTGTATGAAAATCGCACCGTGGTGTTTTCACGGTAAGGTGCAGTGGAGATGGACAATTATCCGAATCCAGCCACTGACGAACCGGCATTGCCGCTGCGGCCTGACATTCGCATCGGCTTTGTGCTGATCAACAAGTTCACGCTGCACTGCGTGTCAGAACTGATCGAACCCATCCGCTTTGCGGCGGATGTGTCTTTTCTCAGTCGTCAGATTTTCTGTCAGTGGGAGTGGATGAGCTGTGACAATCAGCCTGTAACATCCAGCTGTGGCTTGCAGATTACGCCAACCGCGCCTTTTAACCTGGACGATCAGTGGGATTACGTGGTGTTTGCCGGTGGCCTGCTTGATGAGACGCGCGATTCGCCTGCGTGGCTGCTGGAAGCGATGCGGTCACTTCAGGCGCGGCGTATCCCCATTATTACCCTGTGCAGCGCCACTTTTATGGCTGCTCAGGCGGGTTTGCTGGAAGGCAAGAAGTGTGCGATTCACTTTACGACGCGCGATGAATTTCGTCAGCGCTTCCCTTCGGTGACGCCGGTGATCGATCAAACCTATCTGAGTGACGGCGGGATAATTTCCTGTCCGGTTGGCACCGCGCGCGATTTGGCCATGGATATCATCCTGCAGCATTGTGGTGAATTGCGGGCGAAGAAAGTGCAGAAGTACTTGCTGGTGGAAGAGAGTAAAAAGCGGCAAAGCAGCACAGCACGCTCCAGCATGGGCGGGGAGCTAAAAAACTATGATGATGAGCTGGTGAAGCGCACCGTTGCGTACATGCAGCAGCATCTGTCTTCGCCTGAGCCGTTGCAAACCCTGACGCATGCCATGCAGATTAACCTTCGTCAGCTGAACCAGGCATTTTTACACAGCACCGGTGATACCGCGGCTGTTCACTGGCGCAAAATGCGGCTGGAGCATGCGCGAAAATTAATGACCAGCAGTAATGTGAGTATTAACAGTGTCGCGAAATCATGCGGTTTTTCTGATGCTTCACATCTTATTTCCTGGTTCCGAAAACAGTATGGTGAAACGCCCGCCGATTATCGCAAACGACGGCGGGATGTTGAGAGATTAATTCAATAATCCTCACTTTTTTGATGTAAAGCCCACACGCTATCAATGCGGGGTGGGCTTTATTATTTTCACCGCTTATCTGAATTTCAAAGCGTGAGATTCGGTATAAAGAAAAACATCAATCATGTCCCATTTCACAAAAATAAGAAAAGGATATGAATGAATTGTTAATAAATTATATCGTTGATAATATTGGTATTTGTCTGGTGGTGGGTGATAAATATTATATTGATGTGAATTTTTATATTATTTCCACTCTGCTGTCAGGTTGACCAGCATTGCGTGCTGATGCAATTATTCCCTTACGAATTCACGGATATACTGTGAGGCTGAAATGAAAGGGTCAACCTGTAATCTGATAGCGCGCACGGCACTCCCGCATAAGGCATATGGAAGGCATCGCGCCAAAGGAAGTGTGAAGAAAATTGATGTGATATTCTGCGCGGTAAGTAATGGCATCATTGAAAATTCCTACATCAAACCGGGTAAAAGCCTGTTGCGTCTCGGCAAAGCGCTGTGGAATTTAATTGCCGCGCCCAATGCAAAAGATGAAGAGAAACGCAAATTCAATTATTAACTCTCCAGAGGGCGCAACTTGCCCTCTCTGTTTATCTCCTGCGATTTAGTCTCATTCCCTCGTTTGGTTTACCGTTCTACGTTGCACGCTGTGCTGTTGAGGTTCCTGGCCTGCATTTGGGGTTGATTTCTCTGCCGCAGAAGGGGAGTTTAGGTTTGCCCAACTGCAAAATCAAAGGAATAGCAACATGACGAACGCCCTGTGTCAGGCGCTTCAGCTGCAATACCCGCTTATTCAGGCACCGATGGCGGGCGTCTCCACCCCTGAAATGGCCGCCGCCGTCACCAATGCCGGTGCGCTAGGTTCTATCGGTGTGGGGGCCTCTACTCCCGAACAGGCAGCTGTGATGATCGCGCAAACGCAGGCGCTCACCCGAGGCCCCATCAACGTCAACCTCTTTTGCCATGCGCCAGCGGTACGCGACGTTGAACGCGAGCAGGCGTGGATTAATCGCTTTGCGCCATTGTTTGCGCGTTATGAAGCCGAGTTACCTTCGGCTCTCTCGGAGATCTATCAAACCTTCCTGAATAATGACGCGATGCTCAGCGTGATTGAGCAGGCGGCGCCGGCAGCAGTGAGCTTTCATTTTGGCATCCCTTCCGCGGCAGTGATTCAACGACTCAAGGAACGTGGGATCGTGTTGCTGGCCACCGCGACCAGTGTGGCAGAAGCATTGACCATCGCGCGCAGCGGCATTGATTTCATCGTGGCGCAGGGGATTGAAGCAGGCGGGCATCGCGGGCATTTTGATCCTCAGGCTTTCGACCATCAAATGTCGACCTTCACCCTGGTGCAGGCGATCCGTCAGCAAACTTCGCATCCGGTGATTGCGGCGGGTGGCATCATGGAGGGTTCAGGTATCGCTGCCATGTTGCAACTGGGCGCAAACGGTGTGCAGTTGGGTACCGCCTTTGTGTTATGCCCGGAATCGGCGGCAAACGCGGCGTATCGCGCGGCAATGAAACAGGCCAGTGCAACCGGCACCGAACTTACTGCTGCGATTTCTGGACGTCAGGCGCGCTGTCTACGCAATGATTTCTGCGATTTTAGTCGTGACTTCGCCACCAGTGATGTACCGGATTATCCATTGACCTATGCGCTGGGCAAAGCGCTTGCCGCTGCCGCTGCGGCGAAACAGCACCACGGCTTTGGCGCGCAGTGGGCTGGGCAGGGTGCAGCGCTGGCACGTGAAATGCCTGCGGGTGAGCTGATTAAGACCTTAGTTCGTGAATGGCAGGGTTGAATAAGCAGCAGCTGAAGAGGTGGTCGCACATAAAATGTGTTCTCACCAGCAGGCGCTATTTTTGAGTGAGAAGCTGCTTTCAAGGGTGATAAGTCACCCTTGATTCACTAGGGTGCCAGGGCATTCAACACGGCTTCAGGCATAGAAGGGCGTCCATTACTGAGACAGGTGGCGACAAAAGTCGCATCGGCGTAAACCACGTCATTGACCTTTATTTGTTGGACGAAATTCACCCGGTTACGCTTTTCATTTTTCTCCAGCGCGCATGTCACTTCGACATTGTCACCTTTTACCAGGCTCTTACGAAAGCGCAAAGAGTATTCAAGAACCATGTACAGTTTGCCCTGTTTGAACTCTTCTTCAATATCTATCCCGAGCGCTTCTCGCATAAATGCATGGCGAGTCCATTCCATATAGAACGGATAATAAAGGCCATCTACCACGCCCTGGAAATCAATATGGTTTTCATCAACGTCATAGTGCTTAACGAACATTTCTGCATCCTAAACTGAGGGTTACATTGGTCAGAAGTGTATATATCGCAGAAGAGCCGCAGGGTAAATGCGTAGATGTATCAAAGTGATGCCGGACGGCGCTGAAACGTCCGGCAGTAGAACCGCTAGCCAAAGGCTGACGCCTGTTGAGCCAGGGTGTATTAGGCCTCGATGCCGATGCACGCAAAGTGTTGATTGCCTGCGGAGCTGGGGCTGGACTCGCGGCGGTCTATAATGTGCCGCTGGCGGGTGCACTTTTTACATCTATGGACTACCTCTGTTTTGCAAGCACTGTTTCAGGTTTAGGTTGTTGCTAACATCTATCCGGCATCAGGAATATGCCTGTGCCCAAATGGGAAATCCGCACACAGTCGCCTCAACACCTGGGCGGTCTCAGGGACCAGTATAAAAATCAGGTTCCGACTGTGCAGGTGCAACCTGTTACCCTTTTCAGTACGCTGCAACTTTCATCAGGAAAGCCTTAATTCAATGCAGATTGATATTCAGTTTCATGCCGTAGGATCGACCAGATAATCCGGGCGTTTTTGTTTGCCACCGCGACAGTAGTCTTATTGGAACCCCGTCGTTCTTTTAACTGATTAACCCATTGGTTTAGAGAACCATCATTGTTATTTGTTGCTACCCGGACAACTGAGCGGGCTCCGTGAATTAAAAGTGCTCTTAAATGCTTATCGCCTTTCTTGGTGATCTTCATCAGCACCTGTCTGTCTCCGCCCGAATGCTGCCGCGGGACAAGTCCAAGCCATGCCGCAAAATGACGGCCGTTTTTAAATTCGTGACCATTACCGATCGCAGCAACAACAGCTGTAGCCCTTTTCGGGCCGATCCTTTTAGCTTTGGCTTTGCTCTGACATTCTGCTGATTGCCTGAACACAATTTCGATCTCCTTATCAAAAAAATTGATCCGTTTCTCAAGATCGATGAAAAGCTCATAAAGTTCAGCAATTGTCTTTCGCATTCTTATGCTTAATCCATTTTCACCATCTTCAAGTATCAGCGGAACAGCACGGCGGGCTCTGGACATCGCCGTACCAATTGAGATGCCGCGATCAAGTAAAAGCCCTTGTATCTGGCAGATTGTTGCATTACGGAGATTAACTATACGTTGTCTGGCCCGATGTAACGCCTGAATATCCTGCTGTTCCGGGCTTTTCGGGGGGACAAATTGCATTGTTGGTTGCGTCAGTGCGACCGCGATGGCCTGTGCATCATTGCCATCGTTTTTCTGTCCGCGAATAAAAGGCTTAACATACTGGGGACTGATGATTTTCACTTTATGTCCCAGTTTTTCAAATTCCCTCTGCCAGTAAAATGCTCCCGTGCATGCTTCAATACCAATCAGGCAGGCGGGTATATTGACCAGCGTCTGAAGTAAAATTTTGCGCTCAACACGCCGGGTATATACCGGCTTGCCTGCCTGATTCAGTCCGCAAAGCTGGAAAACATTTTTTGCCAGGTCGATGCCCATAAATGCGATGTTCATAGTCACACTCCTGCTGGATGAATTATGTTCAGTTAAGCGCAGAGGGAAGAGGTAGTCCATCCCATTACTTGAGGTGTTGCTGGTCACCTTTCGTTGGGAATGTGCCGTCGCAGCGTTAATCACCTCAGCCATTGCTGCGGGTGTCGCCACTTTAGGACTCGGCAATGAAGTGCAATATCACTTTTTAGTCGGCGCGGCACCTGCATCTATCATTGCCTGGGCGATCATTTGTGGCCCCATTCAAGGGGCGGCGGCGATGCTGTTTCGCAAGCTCACGCAGCGGGCGCGGAGTAAGGTAAAAAACTCACTGCAAATGCCGCTGTTTTGCCTGTTGTCGTTTGCTTTACTTAGCGGACTGAGTGTGATCTTCCCGCAACTTCCTGGTAACGGTAAAGGTCCGATGCAACTGGCGCTGGACGGTGCAATGCCCATGGCGTTGTTTATTAGCCTGGTCATTCTCAAGATGCTGGTCATTTTGGCGGTGCTGCGCAGCGGCGTAGAGGGGGGATTACTGACGCCAGGGTTAACGATTGGCGCATTGTTCAGCCTGATTCTTTGTGCCGTCTGGCAGCATCTGGTTCCGGGAGGTCATAGCGGGAGTTTCGCCCTGATTGGGGGAACCGCTTTTTTAGCAGCGTCAATGCAAATGCCCTTGACCGCGGTCGCATTGCTGCTGGAGTTTACGGGGATGGATCACAGCTATCTGGTGCCAGCCATTCTCTGCACCAGCGGCTCATTTTTAATGTGCCGCTGGTTAGAGAAAGCTAAGGTTTAAAACACTTCATCCAGCAATTGATACAGGCGTTTGAAGGCACGCTGCGTCACTTCCGGATGATACTGCGATACGCCAGCATTATCGGCTTTCGGATCGGTGAAGGAGTGCACCGCACCGGCAAAGCTCACCAGCTGCCAGTCAACGCCCTTGCTGTTCATCTCATTCGCGAAGGCGGCTAACTGCTCGCGCGGCACCAGGGGATCGGCCGCGCCGTCCAGTACCAGCAGTGAAGCCTGAATAGTATGACTGTCATAAGCGCCCTGGGTATCCAGCGTACCGTGGAAAGAGGCGGCCGCTTTGATATCCGCGCCGCTGCGTGCCAGCTCCAGCGCGCAGTGGCCGCCGAAGCAGAAACCGATAGCCGCTACCTTATCCGCATTAACGGGAGCCGTAGTTTGCGTGCGCAATGCGCTGAGCGCCGCCATCATGCGCGCCACTTCGGCGGGGGTGTCTTTCACTGCCATCATCATCGCACCCGCTTCTTCGCCGTTAGTGGGGCGTTGACCCTGACCGTACAGGTCAGCTACCAGCACCACATAGCCGTGGGCGGCAATGGCTTTGGCTTGTTCAGCAGCATCAGTGGTGGCCCCCATCCAATTGGGCGCAATAACAATGCCCGGTTGAGCAGTGTTATTATCAGCCTGGTAAACTAAATAACCTTCAAATGTCTCGTTGTCCACGGTGTAAGAAAGGAATGAAGACTGGATGTTGCTCATTAATTAAGCTCGCTTATTTTTATTAGCAGATGAAGCCACGACGTTACCGACTATTTTAGATTTAGCAATTGCATGCTGAACGCACCGCACCAAATGTTTAATGCCATATTTAACATTTCACTTCAGCGTTAAATTTCTGCCATTTTTGGCTGGGCTTTTCCTCCGCCAAGCGTGCTAAGAAAACTGAGCAGGGTGAATACCGTCATAATGCTCACCATAATCCAGGGCGTACCGTTGTTAAGCCCTGCCAGCAGCAGTGAGGAAACAATCCCACTACCGTATTGCAATGAACCTATTAGCGCGGAGGCTGAACCGGTGGCATTCGGCACGGCATCCAGCGCGGCCGCGGTGGCTGAAGCTGCAATAATCCCGTTCATCGAGAAGAAAATGAAGATACAGATGACCAATCCCGCCAATGCTGCCGGATGCGTTTTCAGTACAAAACACATCACGAAAGTCATCAGTGCGGCGATAAAAGAGGCGGATTTCAGCAGCGTCTCAAGCCGTACCTTTTGCACTAAACGTTTATTGACGGTGCTGACCGTCACCAGTCCAGGGATATTAATGGCGAACAGCCAACCATAATGTTGCGGATCGATGCCGAAATAGCTGATATACACCGCAGGCGAACCGACAATAAAGGCGTAAGCAGCAACGTAATAAAAAGTCACGCATAAGGTAAAACGCATAAAGTTTTTATTTTGCAGCAGGGTGCGATAATTACCCATTATTTGCCGAGGTGACGCCGTTACCCGTTTTTCTGCCGGCAGTGTTTCAGGAAGCCAGAGCAGTGATATGAACATCAATGCGCCGACTAACGCCAGAAACCAGAAAATCACCGGCCATTGCGAGTAACGAATGATTTGCCCACCCATTAATGGCCCCGCGATAGGTGCAATTGCCATAACAATGATCAGCGTCGATAGCATCTGCGCAGCGCGCGTGCGGCTGAAAAGGTCACGGATCATGGCACGCGCCAGCATCGGGCCGGTGCAGGCGCCAGCGGCCTGAATGACACGCCAGAAGACAATCTGAGGCATGTCGCTGGAGAGTGCGCATCCCGCTGAGCCGACAGCAAAAATAATCATCCCGATATATAGCGGTGTTTTGCGGCCGAGTTGATCGCTAATCGGGCCCCAGATTAGCTGTGCGATGGCAAAGCCAATCAGGAATCCGGTGACCGTCAGTTCCGAATCGCCGTGTAACGCGGCTGACATCGCGGGCATCGCCGGTAGATAGACGTCGGTTGAGAGCGAGGTAAATGCCATCAACGCGCTGAGAATGACAATAAAAGCGATGCCGGTTTTCATATCCGGAGGATGCGTTGCAGTTTTGATATCCATAGTGTCTTTTTATGAGCAAAGGAAAGGACCTGTGCGGTGCCAGGGCTTAATTACAGTGATGGAAAAGGGGTTGTGAAGTAGCTTAACAAAGGAAGAAGGGATTGATTAGGTGCGCCAGTCTACTAGCACCTATGAGCAATATTCATTAATGGGAGGGTTAATAAGACGAGGGCACATCACCGCCAGAGCAGTGATGCGCTTTAACGCGATTAAGGCTGTTGTGCTGCCAGTTGCAGCAGCAGCGCTTTCGCCACATCTTCTGAGCTGGCCGGATTTTGCCCGGTGATCAAATGACCGTCTTGTACGACAAACGGTGCCCAGTCCGCGCCTTTTTGATAATGCGCGCCCAGTTTGATGAACTCATCCTCAATCAGGAAAGGCACCACGTTGGTCAGCTCAACGGCTGCTTCTTCGCTATTGGTAAAGCCGGTGACCTGCTTACCCTGAATTAACGGGGCGCCGCTCGCAGCTTTAACATGACGCAACGCGCCGGGTGCATGGCAGACAAAACCCATCGGCTTATTCGCACGGTCAAAAGATTCGATCAACTGGATGGAGTCTGCTGACTCCGCCAGATCCCACAAGGGACCGTGGCCGCCAGGATAAAAGACGGTATCGAAATCCTGCTGATCGATGCCTGCCAGCTTCACGGTATTGGCCAGCGCCTGCTGTGCCGCCGCATCAGATTTGAAACGTTCGGTCATAGCAGTCTGAAATTCAGGTAAATCACTTTTTGGGTCCAGCGGCGGTTGTCCACCCGCCGGGGAAGCCAACACTACCTCAGCGCCCGCATCTTTAAACACGAAGTAGGGTGCGGCGAACTCTTCCAGCCAGAACCCGGTTTTTTTGCCGGTGTTGCCCAACGCGTCATGTGATGTCAGAACCATCAAAATTTTCATTGTCTGTCCTCGATTAATGTTGGTTATTCAGTAATGCAGTCAATGCTGCGCTTTTGTCCTGATAGGGCGCACGCAGCCGTAAATTTGTGGTGCCCGCCTCATCCTGGATCACAATCGGCTTGGCGTGGCTGAAACGACGGAATCCATGAACCCCGTGATACGCGCCGATACCGGATGCGCCCACGCCACCAAATGGCAGGCTGTCGAGAGAAGCATGGGTCATGACATCATTTATCACCAGTGCGCCAGAAGTGGTGTGCTGAGCCATTAGCTTTTGACGCTGTTCATCGTGGCCAAAATAGTAAGCGGCCAGTGGACGTGGATGCGCATTGATATAGCGAATCGCTTCCTCTACCTCTCCGCTGTAGCTTTTGATCGGCAGCAGCGGGCCAAAAATCTCTTCCTGCATGACTGCCATCTCTTCGGAGACATTGAGGATCAAATGCGGCGCGATTTTGCGGCTTTGCGCATCAAAGTCCGGCTCGCCCGCAGGGGCCAGGCTAACGATCCTGGCACCTTTAGCTCGGGCATCTTCGATCAGACCGATCAATCTCTGATAATGACGAGCACTGATTATGGCGGTGTAATCCACGTTGCTTTGTAGCGTTGGGTACGTCTGCTGCATGAATTGCTGTGACGCGGTGATAAATTCCGCTTCAGCGGCATGCGGAAGTAACAGGTAGTCCGGTGAGATACAAATTTGCCCGGCGTTAAAGGTTTTTATAGTCAAGGTTCGGGCTACCGCCATTACCACATCCGCATCTGCGTCGATCACCACCGGCGACTTTCCACCCAGTTCCAGCGTAACAGGCACCAGATTCTCTGCCGCTGCACGCATCACATGCTTACCGACGGCGGTGCTGCCGGTGAAGACCAGATGGTCGAATGGCAGAGCGCTAAACGCTTGTCCCACGCTGGCGTCACCCAGAACCACGCTGAGTTCATCGGCGGCGAAGTAACGCGGCACTAACTCCGCCAGTAATGCGGAGGTGTGGGGTGTCAGCTCAGAGGGTTTCAGCATCGCAGTGTTGCCCGCAGCAAACACACCGGCCAGCGGGCCAAATGCCAGGTTAATCGGGAAATTCCATGGGCTGATAATGCCAACGACACCTAAAGGTTGCGGTTCGATACGCGCCTGCATACCTGCAACCGGGACTTCGGCGACTTCCGGCTGCATCCACTGCTCCAGATGCTCAGCGGAGTGCTGCAACATATTGATGGTGGTCATCAGGTCGGCCGCCTGGGTTTGATAGGCACTGCGATGACCAAAATCGGCGCTGATAGCCGCAGTAAACGCGGCATGATTCTCGCGAATTAATGCCACGCTGCGTAATAAGCGATCGCGGCGAAGTTCGGCGCTAGCAGGTCCGTTCTGCAGATGAGCCTGTTTCATTGTGTGCAGCACATGCAGTAATTCTTGCTGAAGTGACATGATTTTTTCCCGTGCGTTTCAAGATGTGGGCAGCTTACTCGCGCTGGTGTTTGACGGCTAACAAGGCTATTTTGGCAGGGGTATAAAATAATTTATGGGGCACTATGTCACTGGTTCGCTTACGAACGTTTATGGAAGTGTATCGCCAGCGCTCAATTTCCGGTGCGGCGCGCGCACTGAATCTGACGCAGCCTGCGGTTTCGCAACACATTAGCGGCCTGGAAGTCGCAGTGGGTCGACCGCTGTTTGAGCGTCAGGCCCATGGCGTGATGCCAACGGCCGCTGCCGACGATTTGGCCGCTGATATAGGCAACTCTCTGGATACCGCAGAGTCCGCTTTATCATCGGCGCGTGCCCGATCGATGGATGTGAGTGGAACGTTGCAGATCATTGGACATGCTGATTTTATGGCGGAGAAATTATCGGCTGAATTGCTGCCTCTGCTTGAAAGCGGCATTCGCGTGCATATGCACAGCGGTGATGGTCCGCTCGTTGCGCAGATGGTGATTGAAGGGCACTGTGATCTCGGCGTGACGGCACATCCGGTGACCGATCCACGTTTAAAGGGGGAAGTGATTTTTCAAGACCGTGTGGTTGCTGTTGCTGCACCGGTCGTGGCGGCTCGCTTACACAACAGCGCAGATTTTTCTGCGGATTTGATTAAAGAACCTCTGCTGGCTTATGACCTGAAACTCTCTTTGATTGATCACTGGCTGGATAAAAATCGTATTAAATACCAGACGCTGTTACCTGCGGTAGTTGGGCAGGATTTACGTGGTTTGCGAAGTTTACTCTGCGGCGGATTTGGCTGGTCGGTGATACCGGCATTTTTATGTCAGGCGCAAATCGCGCAAGGGGAGTTGGTGGTGCTGGACGCGCCAGTGGGGGATACGGAAATTCGTTATCACCTTATCTGGTTACCAAGCGCTCTGCGCCAACCGCGTATTGCCCATGCAAGACAGGCACTGGTTTGGGGGATGAATAACAGCCATTAAGATTTATTATCTAAAGGTTGTGACTGGTAGCTTTTATAATGTTTCCTGACTAGCGGATCGTCAATGTCGCTATAATTGATTTGCCCTTTATCCAATCCATCCAGGCCTTTAATACTACCGATGGTTAAGGGCCATTCGTCCCTGCTATGAATCTCGATAATGAACGGTTGGAGATAACGATCCAGATGTCCTTTCCCAGGTTCACGAATTTCTCTGCTCAATGTGCGAAGGTAATCATCTTTTTTTGTTTTAGACCAGTCGACAGAAAAACCTGCACGGAAGCTTAATTCCATGAAAGTTAGCAAAATTGTACGTCCGTTACCATCGAGGAAAGGGTGAGCAAAAGCCAACTGCCCCATCACTTCTCCTGGCTTTTGACGAAATTTGTCCCTGTCACTGGCAAGCTTTAACGCATACTCCACTGCACGCTGAATAAGATGTGGATATTCAAATACCGTAAAGTGTTCGTCTTCACGCGCGCCTTTAAAGATCGATAGGTGAGGAACTAACTCGTTTCGGTCTTTTCCTGCCCAGTGATAGAAGTCACCGAAAAGAATTTCGTGAACTTTAAGTATGGAAGAATATTTTACGTGTTTTAGCGTTGATAGGTACAGCAGCGCATCTTCCAGACTCAGTTCGAATGAAAGATGTTCAGAAGCTTTAACTTCATCAGGATCTTTTAAATTTAAGGCATTCTGTAAATAACCCGCTGTTTCATAGTCGCCGAAAGGATCAAAAATCATGCAGAAAAATTCTGTTTAATTTGTCTTTTCTCACGCAGATAGTCGCCTTGCATCTCCAGCGTTTCTGCCTTGGTTAAAATGCCTTTTTTCTTCAGATTAACCAGAAGTTGTTCGATGACATCAAGTTCTACGATGTCATCGGCCAGGCGAGTAATTGCAACAGCCATGCGACTCATACCATCACGGTCAGCCGTTACGTGGTGAACTTTAGCCAGTTCACGTACCTGATTAGCAACACTTAATGATGCAGATTTATTCATGTCTTTGCCTCATTCAATGATACCCAATTTTAGCACGCAGAAGGTTGAGTGTCTGCTATGCGATTTGACCTTATTCCAGACACAAAAAAGCCGGACATTGTCCGGCTTTCTTCATTAGCGCGAGGGAGAATTACAGCGCCATATCCTGCTTAGCGGATTCTGCGCGAGGCTTAGCTTGCGTAGGGGCAACGGACTGGTCACCCATATTGATGACTGGTGGTTTAGTCAACTGCAGCGTGGCTGCGGTGTTGTCCCAGACCTGCTGAGTCAGTGCGGTGTTACCGTTCAGTTTCTGGCCGAAGCTTGGAATAATGCCGCGAATCTTCTCTTGCCACTCAGGAGATGCGAACTGCTCCGGGAACAACTTCTTCATCACGTCGAGGGTGATTGGCGCAGCAGTTGAAGCACCTGGTGATGCACCCAACAGGGCAGCCACGGTTTTCTGCTGATCGGTCACGATTTCGGTGCCGAGCTTCAGCACGCCGCCTTTATCCGCATCTTTCTTGATGATCTGTACGCGTTGGCCCGCCTGGATCAGTTTCCAGTCTTCTTTACGTGCGTTCGGGTAGTACTCTTTCAGCGCGGCAAAACGATCGTCGTCGTTCAGCATCACCTGACCAATCAGGTATTTCACCAGGTCAAAGTTATCAATACCGACGTGAGTCATTGGCATGATGTTGCTGGTGGTGGTGGCGCTTAACAGATCGAACAGAGAGCCGTTTTTCAGGTACTTGGTAGAGAAGGTCGCGAACGGTCCAAACAGCACCACGCGCTTACCGTCCAGATTACGGGCATCGATGTGTGGAACAGACATCGGTGGCGCACCGACTGAAGCCTGGCCGTAGACTTTTTCCAGGTGACGGCTGGTCACTTCTGGATTCTCAGTCATCAGGAACGAGCCACCCACCGGGAAGCCGCCGTAGTTATCCGCTTCAGGAATGCCGGTTTTCTGCAGCAGTTTGATTGCCGCGCCGCCTGCACCGATAAACACATATTTCGCGTCAACCGAACGGTTTTCGCCGCTCTTCACATCTTTGATGGTGACGTGCCATGAATTATCGCTGTTACGTTTGAAATCAGTGACTTCTGAAGAGGTTTCTAATTTGAAGTTCTGATCTTTCTTCAGGCTGCCAATCAACTGACGGGTGATTTCACCGTAGTTAACGTCAGTACCGACTGGCGTCCAGGTGGCTGCCACTTTCTGATTAGGATCGCGACCTTCCATCACCAGCGGAGCCCACTGCTCAATCTGCTTGTGATCGGTTGAGAACTTCATGCCCTGGAACAGGGTGGTTTTCTGCAGTGCATCGTAACGCTTAGTCAGATACTCAACGTTTTTATCGCCCCAGACAAAGCTCATGTGTGGGGTGGAGTTGATGAATGAACGCGGGTCATGCATTACGCCGCGCTGTACCTGAGAGGTCCAGAACTGACGGGAAATCATGAAAGCTTCGTTAATTTCCAGCGCCTTGCTCACGTCGATTGAACCGTCTGCACGCTCTGGCGTGTAGTTCAGTTCCATGTTCGCAGAGTGACCGGTACCGGCGTTGTTCCAGCCGTTAGACGATTCCAGTGCGACGCCATCCAGACGCTCAACCATCAGCTGCTTCCAGCCTGGTTGCAGTTCCTGTAGCCAGGTTCCCAGTGAGGCGCTCATGACGCCGCCGCCAATCAACAGAACATCGGTTTTTTCTGGTGCGTTTTCAGCGTGGACCACTGAAGAAACAAGCAGCGCTGCCAGTGAAAGGGCAGACACGATTTTTTTAGAGTGAGTCATTCTGATCCTGATCTTTGTACTTTGCAGGTGAACGTTAAAATTTCGGTTTGCAAATTAAAAGATTGTTACGAAAAGATTAACTTGTTTTTAGTTAATAAAGTATTGGTGTTAATTACTTAACTTACATAAAACCAATGTGGAGGGAATTTAAGCAATGAATGCGAAAGGTAGGGAGAGATATCCGTGAGTACTGCGCGGTTATTCTTTATAGCGAGCATCGCGACTTAGGTCAAATAAAACACCATAACGCCAGGTTAAATATTTACTCGCTAACTGGGTGCGCATGGCTGCGCACCACGACGATGATTAAGCGCGAACTTTAAAATTGCGTTTCAGCGACATGCCGTATCCCATCAATGCGCAGCCAGCAATGAACCAGGGAATCATCTTCACCACGCTGGAATCACTGCCGCTTAAGGATTGCAGATTATTAACCACCAAAATAATCGTCACGCTCATGCACACCATTGACAGTAACGGTGCCCAGAATACGGTGAATGGATTTTCGCTATTCTCCATCCGACGGAAGAGCAGTATCACGGCAGCGGAAACGCCCAGTTGTAAAATCAAAATACACAGTGTGGCGACGGCAGAACCGATAGCGAAGATGTGCACCATCGGGTCCAATCCCGCGCTGCCCATGCCTGCCAGTAGCATCAGCATGATCACGCTATGAACGTGGCTGGCGTTATGTGGCGTGCCGTTAGTGGGATGAGTTTTGCACAACTCTTTCCAGATCAGACCATCGCGGCTAATGCTGAACAAATACCGAGAAATATTGTTATGAAACGCCAGCGCCGCTGCAAATAAACTGGTGATCAGCAATACCGACATGGTTTCTACGGCCCACTCTCCAACATATTGCCGGGTAATATTAAACACGAAATTACCGGGATCTTTGCTGGCAATCGCGACAATCTGATCAAAACCGTATGCCTGCACCAGTGACCAACTGGTGAAACAGAAAAATGCCGTGATCAGTAACAAGGCACATACTGTGGCACGCGGCACAGTTTTATGTGGGTCACGGCACTCTTCCGCATATATGGCGGTAGATTCAAAACCGATAAAAGCGGCGATGGTGAAAATAAAGGCGATGCCAAGGTTGCCCTGCATAAACACTGACGGCTCGAACGATTGGAAGCTGTAAGGACCGACTTTTTTGATTAACAGCATCACGTCGGTGAGTAACACAATAGCCACTTCCGCCAGCATTAATATGCCGAGTAATTTTCCACCGACTTCGACGCGTTTAATGCTCAATACCCAGCATACCAGCACAAATAGCATGCTCAATGCCCACCAGGGAATATGGGCAGAAAAGTGCTCTTCAATAAATAACTGCGTGAAGAATCCCAGCATTGCCACGATGGCAATCTGAATAGAGATATACGCCATCAACGCTAATACTGACGCGGAAGCGCCCCAGTTTTCGCCCATTCCTTTAGAGATATAGGTATAAAAGGCCCCCGCATTATTGACATGACGGCTCATGGCAATAAAGCCCACGGCGAATAACATCAAAATAATACAAGAGAGAATATAAAACACCGTAATGCCACCGCCGTTGCCAGAAATAATCGCCACCGGCAAGCCGCCCACCACGCCTGTCAGCGGCGAGGCTGCCGCGACGACAAAAAAGACCAGAGAAAACAAACCCAACGTATTTTTGCGTAAGCCGGAATCCGTATTCATCGCCAAAGCCCTCAACCGCTAAGAAAAAGTTCTCAGGCAATCTGTGCCGCCTGAGGCAGGTAACATAGCGGCATCATTTCTCAGCTGAGCATCTGGCGGATAGAAAAAATCGGACAGCGTCACAGTGCAACGCTGCACACTTTTAGTGCTCAGTGGAAACGCAAACGATGGAAATAGGCATCATGCGAAATACGCCGCTGATAATCACAGGGCGTGGTGCTGACAAACTTTTTAAACTCGCGCAGGAAGTGCGACTGATCGCTAAATCCAAGATCAAAGGCCAGATCGCTAAACGATACTTCCTGCTGTAAGTGAATGCTGCCCAGCGCCGACTGGCAGCGCAAAATGCGGCTGAAAGCCTTGGGTGACATCCCGGTATCCTGGCGAAACTGGCGCTGGATAGTGCGGCAGGTGTAGCCGGTCAGCGCTTCCAGTTGATCAATGCGAATGTTGCCTTTCTGCTGGCGCATGGTGTGGATGATCAAGGATGTGACGGCGGAAGCTTTGCGCACCAGGCGCGGCGTGAAACTGGCGTTGAACAAAGCAATCTGCCGCGAAAATTCGTGCGTCTGAACGATCTGTTCAAAGGCTAACCGTGCATCCGGCACCACATCGAGGAAATTAAACTCACGATCGGGAATCTCTTCTGCCATCACATCGAGGAAATCAGGAATGATGCCCGGTGCGAAGCGCACACCAAAATAGTGGTGGTTATGCTGCATATCGGCACCGCGCGCCTCCAGCGTGGTGCCACACACGCGTGCAGCAGGACGCTGCGCATCGCAATCAAACACGATATCTACGCAGCCGTCGGGAATCGCCAGCGTCATGCTGGCACTCTGCGCCACATCAAAACTATAAAAATGGGAAATAGCCGGGTTGTCTGACGCAATCAGCGAGTAATGCTGCGCGGCGTTCAGCACAAACCATGGCTGCTCGGGTTGAAATCCACTGTGGCGATAGAGAGGCAATTGTGTCATGGCGGGCTCCGCTGCGGGCTATTTACTGTCTGTGTGATGCAAGGGCTGTGCCACGCACGAATTTCGTCATGTCGCAAATATTCAATACAGCTCGACAACTGACGCGCTATTTCTATTTCACCCAGCGAAGACCATCGACACCTAAGACGGTTTTAGCCAGTGAAATCGCTATTTATGGCAGCGCTCGCTACGGCGGGAAATAGACCAAAAGACTGATTGATGAGGCGACTTATGAGTGATTCAACCCGGATTGATTTTATTTACCTGTCGGAGCAAGACATGATTCGTGCGGGCGTGACCAATATGGCCGCCTGTGTCGATACCATGGAAGAGATGTTTGGCCTGTTGTATCACGGCGACTATCGCATGGCCGGATCCAACAATGATTCTCACGGCGCGATGGTGACCTTCCCGGAAAATTCGCCGTTCCCGACGATGCCAAAACCCACTGCCGATCGCCGCATGATGGCGATGCCTGCCTACCTTGGCGGCAATTTCGGCACGGCTGGGGTTAAGTGGTATGGCTCCAACATCGCCAACCGTGAGAAAGGGCTGCCACGCTCGATTCTGATGTTCACCCTCAATGATGCGGATACCGGCGCGCCGCTGGCGCATATGTCAGCCAATCTGCTGTCGGCGTATCGCACCGGGGCGGTGCCGGGCGTCGGCGCACGTCATCTGGCGCGAAAGGATTCTCGCATGATCGGTTTGCTCGGACCGGGCGTGATGGGAAAAACCGCTGTTGCGGCATTTATTGCTGTGTGCCCACACATCGACACCATCAAAGTCAAAGGACGAGGCCAGCGCAGCCTCGATAACTTCATTACCTGGGTGCAGGAGACCTATCCGCAAATTAAGCAGATAGAAATTGTCGACTCGCTGGAAGCGGTAGTGCGCGACAGTGACATTGTCACTTATTGCAGCTCAGGTGAAGTCGGTGATCCCGCCTCTTATCCGCTGGTGAAACGTGAATGGGTGAAAGCTGGCGCGTTCCTCGCCATGCCCGCGCTGTGCAATATCGATGAAGGCATGGAACTACCCGATGTGCGCAAGGTGCTGGATAACACCGGACTCTATCATGCCTGGTTTGATGAAGTTCCCAAGCCTGCGCATCGCTGCGTGCCGATTATCGGTGTGCGCTTTATGGATATGGTCGCTGAAGGGCAGCTGCAGGCGGAGCAGCTGGAAGATATCGGCAAGATCGTCGCCGGCGAAGCACCAGGCCGCCAAAACGATAGCGAGATCATCATCATGTCTGTCGGTGGTATGCCGGTGGAAGATGTGGCCTGGGGCACGGTGTTGTATCGCAATGCCCTGGAAAAAGGCATTGGCATCAAACTCAACCTGTGGGAATCACCGGTTTTAAGCTAATTCATTTATTAATAGAGAAAACATCATGACCAATATCATTAAAGTAAAAACCGGTTCGAAATTTGAAGAGCAGGCGAGTTATTCGCGCATCGTGGCCGTGGATAACTGGATTTATGTCTCCAACACCGCCGGTCGCAACCCACAAACCAAAGAAATTCCCGAAGACCTGCGCGAGCAGACATTGCAGGTGTTTGCCAATATCGAAGCCGCACTGGCAGCCATCGATGCCTCATTACAGGATGTGGTGTGCTCGCGCGTGTTTATTCAGGATCCGGCGGATGTGCCTGCAGTGATGGCGATCATTGGTGAGAAGTTCCGAGGGGTTAATCCCGCCTCAACAGTGACCTGCCCGCCGCTGGGATCGACCGTTTATAAAGTTGAACTGGAAGTTACGGCCTATCGCGGGGCCGGTAACGCTCAGGTTCAGGAAATCACCGTGGCCCTGTAAGGGCAGGAGACGCGCTATGGCACCTGTTATTTCTCCGGTTACGCCTTCGCCAACGCTGCCGGATACCACCACGGTGGTCGTTATTGGCGGCGGGATTGTTGGATTGACCGCCGCACTGACGCTGGCGGAGCGCAATATTCCGGTGGTGGTATTGGAAAAAGGGCGGATTGCGGGCGAGCAGTCTTCCCGCAATCTCGGCTGGATCCGTAAAACCAGCCGTGCGCTGGAGGATATTCCGCTGGCGCAGGCCGCTGACCGCTTGTGGGCGGGGATGGCCGCGCGGGTTGGCAATGACGTGGGATATCGTCAGGCTGGGATTATGTTTGTGGCACGCAACGAGCAGCAGATGTCACTGCATGAAAAATGGTTAAGCGGGGTTAGTGCCGCTGGCCTGGATACGCGCTTGCTCAGCCACGCACAAATTGCAGCACAAGTGCCAAGCGGTGCGGAGAAATGGGCAGGCGGGATTTACACTGCTTCCGACGGGCGAGCCGAACCCACGCTGGCGGCCAGCGCGATGGCGAATGCCGCCATCGCCAGGGGGGCGATTATCATGGATCACTGTGCGGTGCGTGGCCTGGTCACCAGCAACGGCAAGGTCAGTGGTGTGATGACCGAACGCGGTGAGATTCGTTGTGACCAGGTGTTGCTGGCGGCAGGTGCCTGGTCGCGTCGTTTCCTTGGCAATCACGGTATTAATCTGCCGACGCTGCCGCTGATTTGTTCGGTGATGCGTACCAAACCGCTGGAAGGACCGGCCAATATAGCGGTGGGCGCTCCTGACTTCTCATTCCGAAAACACCAGGACGGTGGCTTTATCATCACTCAACGCGGTGCGCTGGATGCGCCAATAACGCTTGATCATCTATTGATCGGCACACGTTATATGCCTCAGCTACGGCAGGCGCGTGACAACCTGCGGATTTCGCTGGGCAAATACTTTGTGAAGGATCTTGCACTGGCACGTCGCTGGCGCAACGATCGGCGTTCACCCTTTGAGCAAGTCCGCACGCTGGACCCTCTTGCCAATCCGGCACTGAACCAGGAAGCGATGCGCAACCTGCGCGCGGCGTGGCCAGTGTTCCAGCAGGCGGAGATGGCGGAGTCATGGGCTGGCGTTATAGATGTTACCCCGGATTCGAACCCGGTGATTGGCCCAGTGGCATCGATACCTAGGCTAACTTTGGCGACGGGCTTTTCAGGGCATGGTTTCGGGACATCACCCGCAGCCGGGCAGTTAGCCGCAGATTTGGTGACCGGGCATACGCCGCTTATCGATCCCGCACCTTATCGCTTCGAACGCTTGCAGTAGCATCATACTTCTATCGGCGGCTGTGAGGTCGCCCATTAAACACACTTCATAAACCATCACTTCACGTACTGTGTTCATAGTCTTAACCACAACTGTATTACCCTAGAGTCTCTAATGACTTGTTGATACTTTTATGTGGGCAATCGCATGGCTAACAAAACACTGTATGAAAAACTGATCGATCAGCATGTGGTACGTCAGTTAGACGATGAAGGGCATGTGTTGCTCTATATTGATCGATCAATACTCAACGAATACACCAGCCCGCAGGCCTTTAGCGGGCTGCGTGAACATCATCGCCCGGTACGTCGTCCGGCGACTATCTTACTCAATGTCGATCACGTAAATCCCACGCGTCCTGAGCGTGACGATGCGATGAACGATGCCGGCGGGCAGCTGCAGGTGGATTACTTCCGTCAAAATGCCGCCCACTTTGGCATCGAACTGTTTGATGTCATGGACCCGCGCCAGGGCATCGAGCATGTGGTTGCGCATGAGCAAGGCCTGGTCATGCCCGGCATGGTGATTGCCGCTGGTGATAGCCACACCACCACCTATGGCGCATTTGGCGCGTTGGGTTTCGGCATCGGAACATCAGAAATTGAACATCTTCTCGCCACGCAAACCCTGATTTATCGCACGCTGAAAACCATGCGCGTCACGGTAACGGGAGAGCTGCCTTATGGCTGTTCGGCTAAAGACATCATTCTGGCGTTGATTGAAGATATTGGCGCCTCAGGGGCAACCGGTTATGCCATCGAGTTTGACGGCCCGGCGATTGACGCGCTAAGCATGGAAGGGCGCATGACGCTGTGCAATATGGCGGTGGAAGCCGGTGCGCGTGGAGCGATCATTGCGCCAGATGAGAAGGTATTCGCCTACATCCAGGGCAAACCGCAAATGCCAACGGGTGCATTGTGGGAGCAGGCTAAGGCTGAATGGCTCACATTGCGAAGTGACGCAGGGGCTAATTTTGACCGTTCGATTGTGCTGGATTGCAGCGACCTCGAACCTAAAGTGACCTGGGGCATCAGCCCGGATCAGACCTGTGCTATTGGCGGCTGTGTACCTGATCCGCAATACGAACCCGATTTGATTAAACAGCAGGCAATACAAGCCGCACTGAAATATATGGGGCTGGAACCTGGCATGCGCCTGTCTGACATCGCCATCACCCATGCGTTTATTGGCTCCTGTACCAACGGCAGAATCGAAGATTTGCGCGCTGCAGCAGCGGTGATTGGCGAGCGCAAAATCGCCCGACACGTGCGCGGGATCATCGTGCCAGGCTCCACGCAGGTGCGTCAGCAAGCAGAGGCTGAAGGCTTAGCCGACATTTTTATCAATGCAGGTTTTGAGTGGCGGCAGTCGGGGTGCTCAATGTGCCTGGCAATGAATGAAGATGTCCTGGAACCCGGCGATCGCTGTGCTTCAGGAACCAACCGCAATTTTGCGGGCCGCCAGGGTGCAGGAGCACGAACCCATTTAATGAGCCCGGCGATGGTCGCCGCCGCTGCGGTGGCCGGTCATCTGGTCGATGTACGCAACTTCACGACAGCAGAGGTTTAATATGGACGCTTTTCACAGCATCACCGGACGCATTGCCCATTTACCGGCGGCCAACATTGATACGGATGTGATCATGCCAAAGCAGTTTCTGAAAGGCATCGATCGCCAGAGTTTGGATCGGGGCGTGTTCTTTGACCTGCGATTTTTGCCCGACGGCAGTGCGAATCCCGCGTTTATCCTCAACCAGCCTGCCGGAAAGAACGCGGCATTCTTGCTGGTGGGACCCAACTTTGGCTGTGGTTCCAGTCGCGAACATGCGGTGTGGGGACTCAATCAGCTGGGCATTCGCGCCATCATCGGCACCAGTTTTGCCGGCATCTTTGACGATAACTGCCAGCGCAACGGCGTATTGACGCTGACGCTAAGTGAGGAGGCGTATCAGCAGCTCAGCGCTGCTACCGCTGATGCAGAACACAATCAGATTACGGTTTCTCTGGAAGATAAGACCCTCACCTTCAATCAGCAGGTGTTGCATGTTGAGGTCAGCGCGCTCAAACGTGAGATGTTAATGGGTGGCGGCAGCGCGGTAGACTGGACGCTCCAATACGAGACTGACATTACGCAGTTTGAACATCGGCACTTTGCTCAGCGCCCCTGGCTGCAGCGGGTTAAAGGACAAACAGCATGAGTGACATCAAGGGTTGCGGCGCATCGCCGTTTATCGACGGATTTGCCTTGAAAGCGGTCACGCTGGACAACGGTATCACACTACGCGTGGCAATCGGGGGCGAAGGACCGCCGTTGCTGATGCTGCACGGGCATCCACAAAATCATCTGGCGTGGCGTAAAATCGCTCCGCAGCTGGCGCAAAAATACCAGGTGATCCTGCCTGATCTGCGCGGCTACGGCGACAGCGACAAACCCGCCAGCGACGAACGCCATTTGGCCTATTCAAAACGCGCCATGGCTGAAGATATCAGCCAGTTGATTGATGCACTGGGTCTTTCGCGTGTCGCGTTTGTCGGACACGATCGCGGTGCCCGGGTTGGACATCGTCTGGCGCTTGACCATCCGGAGAAAGTGGCTTGCGGCACTTTCGTCGATATCGCCCCGACTGCAACCATGTATGCGCAGACCGATAAGGCTTTTGCTACGCGCTATTTTTGGTGGTTCTTTCTGATCCAGCCTTACCCACTGCCGGAGACGATGATCGGCCACGATCCGGCCTTCTTCCTGCGAAAACATATTGACGGTCAGCTCAAGACAGCGGGGGCGACTTCAGAAGCGGTATTCAATGATTATTTGCGCTGCTATCAGCAGCCCGAGATGATCCACGCCGTCTGCGAAGATTACCGCGCGGCCGCCACGGTGGATTTAGAGCACGATGCAGAGGACAGCGACAAACGCATCGTTTGTCCGCTTCAATTGCTGTGGGGGGAAAAGGGCACGGTCGGTCAGCTATACGATGTGGTTGAAACCTGGCAGGAGAAGGCCATCAATGTGCAGGGCAAGGCACTGCCTTGTGGGCATTCCCCACAGGAAGAAGTCCCGGCGGTATTTTTAGCACAGCTTCAGGGCTTTCTCGATTCTGTGTTATAACCGCTCGATGTTGGCTAACTGCGTAATAGTATGAAGCTCTTGCTTGCCGGGAAAAACGTTCAGAAACCGCTACAGGGCTGGCCCTCTGTCGAAGACCTCTATGTGTTTATCAGCGTGGCGCGTCATGGTGGTTTTGGTCGCGCTGCCGTGGAGCTGGGCCAGTCTCCATCGTATATCAGCAAACGTATCGCCATTCTTGAGAAACAGCTCGACACCCGGCTTTTCTTCCGCACCAATCGGGTGATGCGACTGACGCCAGAGGGAGAGAAAGCGCTGGAGGGGGCGCTGCAAGTGGTACAGGAAATGGATGCGTTTCTGAATAATTTTCAGCAGTGGCGCGGTGAATTAACCGGTGAGTTGACCGTTGGCTGTTCGCTGGGATTTGGTCAGGCGTATTTATCTGATGCCATTTCAGCCTTTATTTCTCAGCATCCATCTTTAAATATCAAACTCATTTTAAGCGATCGTGAGATTGATTTGATGCAATCCGGCACCGATGTGGATATACAGGTTGGCGATAATCTGAATCACTCTTACATCGCGCGTAAACTGGCCGTTAATCGGCGTATTCTTTGCGCATCCCCTGAATATTTAGCGCGCGCTGGGGCGGTCAATTCGCTGGATGAATTAATTGACCACAGCTGCCTTATCATCAATGAAAAGAACAATTCATTCGGTAATTGGGCGCTGACTGACGGTAAGCAACAGGTATTGTGCCGACTGAATAGCCATTATTCGTCAAACAGTGGCAAGGTCATTTTAAACTGGGCGTTGAAGTCACACGGGATTGCGCTCCGCTCGGCATGGGATGTGGTGCCTTTTCTCAGCACTGGCGAATTGGTCCATGTTTTACCGCAGTGGTATCAGCAGGCGAATATCTGGGCGGTGTATACGCAACGGACATCGGAATCGCCGCGCATGAAAGTGTTTATTGATTTTCTCGCCGAATACTTTGCAGATAAAAGCCTGTCACAAGAGTGGCAGGCTTAAATACAACAGCGAAGGGGGGGTTAACATCAGCCGTACGCCACTTTGCTATTGATATGGTACAGGGTTGCGGTAGCCGCCATTACATGCTGACCATCGTGGCCCGGCTCATGGGATTCAACATCAGTGATGTGATAACCCACGGCCCCTGCAGCGAGCGTTTTTTTCACAATCGCATCAGTCAGTTCTTCCATCGAAGTCGCCCAGCTCACGGAAGTAAAGCCCACAGGATGAATTGATGATAATTCACGATGGGTCAAATCCGCACGGACTAAAACGGGTTTAACATTTTGCGGTGTGAAAATAGAGATAACGTCATTAATAAGTTCTTTCATGGTCTTACTCCTCAAAATAACTGCTGAGCCGATTTCGAAGCTATGCATTTTATTGTTGATGGTGATTTTATACATTCCGACAGTTGCGCACGGCAGGTAATGAGTGCCGGTAGGCTTAATAAACACCTTTTGAGGTTATGCGTTTTAGCTTTAATTGCTAATTAGTTGTTAAGAAAAGTTCAGCCACAACTCCGTTAAACTTTCGGGAATATTCTTTCATCTGGTTACATTTGTGGCAGAGCAATAAGTTGATTGGGGCGTCATGCACGCCCCATTTTGTTAAAACTCGCGTTGTCCACCCAGTTCGATAACGCGATTGGGGGGAATATTAAATTGCTCATGCGCACGCAGCGCATTGCGTTGGCAGAAGTGAAAGATGCCGCCTTTTATTCTTGCCAGTCCGCGGCGTTTTTTCATCACCAGGGTGTCGTGTGAGGTAAAGAAAGACGCTTCATTCAGCGTGCAGCCAAAACCTTCCAGTCCGCACAGGTGTAAAACCTCCGCCATTGAAGGGACTTCTCGCCAGCCGTATGCCGCGGTTACCTGCCAAAAGGACGGCGAAAGTTGGGTGATGGTGATGCGCTTCTGATTGTGCACGCGTGGCGTATCTGTCGTGCGGATGTTCAGCAACACCACGCGCTTATGCAGCACCCGGTTATGCTTGAGGTTATGCAGCAGCGCCTGTGGAATCTCAAACTCTTTACGCGCCAGGAAGATGGCAGTACCCGGTACACGACTGGGCGGATTGGTTTCCAGTGATTTCACCATCGCCTGCAGGCTTTCCGGATCGTTGTTCAATTTTTTGATTAACCGATTACGCTCGGTGCTCCAGATCAGCATCAACCCCATCATGGTCAGCGCCATCAGTACCGGAACCCAACCGCCTGACAGCAGTTTCATCAGGTTCGCCGCAAACAGCGGCACGTCAATGCTCAGCATACATAGCAGGAAAATCACCGCCAGCGGCAGTGGCCATTTCCAGTTACGCAGCGCCACCACGCCGGCCAGACAGGCGGTGATCACCATAGTGCCGGTCACCACGATACCGTAAGCGGAGGAGAGGGCCGAGGACTGACGGAACGCCAGCACAATCACCGTTACCGCAACAAACAGCAGCCAGTTCACCACAGGAATGTAGATTTGGCCAGATTCAGTATGCGAGGTGAACACAATACGCATGGGTGGCAGAAACCCCTGACGAATCGCTTGATGCGTCAGGGTGTAAACGCCGGTAATCACCGACTGGGCTGCGATCACCGTGGCGAGCGTTGACAGCACAATCAAGGGAATCTGTCCCCAACCCGGCGCGAGGTTGAAGAACGGGTTATTGACCGCCTTTGCATCCGCAATCACCAGCGCCCCCTGACCGAAGTAATTCAGCACCAATGCCGGCATGGCAATCACCAGCCACGCCAGGCGGATCGGCGCTTTGCCGAGATGTCCCATATCCGCATACAGCGCCTCGGCACCGGTAACGGCCAGTACCACCATACCCATCGCGGCAAAGGCGAGCGCTTCATGAGTCAGCAAAAAGGTCAGCGCGTAGCTGGGATTCAGCGCCTGCAAGACCGTGGGGTTGAGCGCAATCCCGCGAATACCCAGTAAACCAATCGAGACGAACCAAACAAACATCACCGGCCCAAATACTTTACTGACTTTTTCCGTACCGTGTTTCTGGATGAAGAACAACAGCGTGAGTATGAGTACCGCCAGTGGGACCACGTATTTGTCGAGTTGGGGTGATACCACCTCAATCCCTTCAATGGCGGAGAGCACCGAAATCGCCGGCGTGATGATGCCATCACCGTAAAAGAAGGCGCCACCCGTCAAACCGGCCAGAATAATGATGTGACCAATCTTCGGACCGACGTTACGACGCGCCAGTGACATCAGCGTTAAAATACCGCCTTCACCATCATGGTCGGCACGCATGACAAAGCAGACATATTTCAGGGTAACGATCAGGGTTAACGCCCAGAAAATCAGTGACAGAAAACCCATCACGGCAGTGGTTGAGATTGATCCATCCGGTAAGATCGACAGGCACTCTTTCAGGGTGTAAAGCGGGCTGGTACCGATATCACCAAACACGATCCCTGCGGCGGCCAACATGCCAGCAGGCAGAGACTGTTTCTCGGTCTGACTCATATATTTCCTGTTTCTTATCAGCGTGGAACGGCGATGGCTGTGTCTATGACGGCGAACATACCTGTTTACCCGAACGGTTAATAGCGGGTGGTGGTTTTGTGACCTGCATTTTTACGCCTGGCAGCGAAATTTTTACGACATTTTTATATCGCGGCGGTTTTTTAATCTCAGAATAGACGAACGGTGAGAAATAAAATGACGGATGGTTATCAGAGATAAACGAAAGCTAACTGGACCGCTTTTTCCCTCACCTTGTGCAGATCGCATTTATCCGCCATTTATCTGCGCTGGCATACATTCGAAGCCACGCTCAATGGACCGTTTTCGTCCAGAAACCAACTGATAGCTGAATACTATGAATACGATTTTAATTACTGGCGCAACCGGATTTTTAGGCGGAGCAGTAACGGTTAACTTATTGAAGAAAAGCGAGAATAATCGACTGTTACTGCTGGTGCGCGGTGATTCACCCACCGAAGGACTGAGTCGGTTGCAATCCAATCTGGCTAAATTTGGCGTGGCACAAAATCTGTTGGATACACTGACCACAGATAACATTCTTATTGGCGATCTCGCGGAACCAGAGCGGTTTACTGCCGACCCGCGTCTGGATAGCGTTACGCATGTGCTCAACTGTGCGGCTGTGGCTTCGTTTGGGGCGAATCCTTACATCTGGAAAGTTAACGTTGAAGGAACTTTCACCTTCGCCAGTCGTATGAATCAGGTCAGCGGACTTAAGCGCTTTATTCATGTCGGAACGGCAATGTCTTGTGCGCCGGAAGCTAACACCCTGGTGACCGAGAGCAAACTGAATACGCTGCGCGATCAGCACATTGTTGAGTACACCTGGAGTAAAGCCACGGTGGAAAAAATGATGAGCGAGATGTTACCCGAACTGCCGCTGGTTATTGCGCGTCCCTCTATTGTTGTGGGCCATTCCGATCATGGCTGCACGCCATCGCCGAGTATTTTCTGGGTGTTCCGCATGGCACTGACATTGGGTAAGTTTATGTGTGAGCTGGACGATCGTATTGATGTGGTGCCTGTGGATTATTGTGCAGATGCGCTGGAGCTGTTGTTGACCGCTGAAAACGTCGATAAAAGCATTATTCACATTTCGGCGGGGCTCAACAGCAGTGTCACCTTCGCGGAGATTGATAAAGCGATGGCGAAAGCCTCAGGCAATGTGCCCGTGGGCGAGAGTTATCAGAAAGTGAATTATCGCGAGCTGGCCGAAAGTAAGAAAAACTTCGCGTCGTTATTTGGGCCGTGCAATGAGCGGATTGTGTTGCGCGCCATGAATCTTTACGGCCATTTCTCCAAACTCAACGTGGTGTTCTGCAATGAGAAGTTGCTGGAGTTAGGCATGCCGCCCTCCTCGAAATTTACTGATTACCTGCACCGCTGCGTGACCTCGACACAGGATTCAACCATCGCTGAATTGATGGCAGTGGATTTTAAGTAATAAAAAGCCGCGCAACACGCCTGTTGCGCGGCTTTTAAGCGGCTATTACCAACCCTTGATAATGTCGCCTTTGTAAATCTCGTTAGCTTTATCCAGCACTTCCTGCGACTGGAAAGCCTCTTTTAGCTTCTGCACATTCGCGCTGTCTTTGTTATCTTCGCGCGCCACAATCGCATTCACATACGGCGACGCTTTGCCTTCCATAAACATGCCATCCTTCGACGCGGAGAGGTTAACCAGCGCGGCAAAGTTGTTATTGATGATGGAGATATACACCTGCGGATCGTCGAGAGTACGGGCCAGTTGCGGGGTATCCACTTCAACGATTTTAAGTTTCTTCGGATTATCTGTGATATCCAGCGTCGTTGGCAGCAAGCCCGCTTCGGGTTTCACTTTGATCAGTCCCTGAGCTTGCAACAGCAACAGGCTGCGACCGAGAGTGGTTGCTTCGTTAGAGATGGTGATGGTCGCGCCATCTGGCAACGCATCGAGCGCTTTGATCTTGCGGGAATAGCCGGCAATCGGGAACACAAACGTGTTGGTGACCACGGCGAACTTATAGCCACGCTCTTTCGACTGCATTTCCAGATAAGGCAAGCTCTGGAAGGCGTTGGCATCGACATCTTTATTGAACAGGGCTTCGTTCGGTTGTACATAATCGTTAAATGCCACCACATCGACATCCAGATGATATTTATCATGAGCGACCTGTTTAACGGTCTGCCAGAGCGCTTCGTCAGGACCGGTGTTAATGGCGACTTTGATGGCATTGTCTTTGTTGTTGTCGCAGGCGCTCAGCAGTGAAACTGCAGCGGCGAGAAGGGTGGTAACGAGTAATTTGTTCATAGTACGAGTCCCTGAGTAACGTAGGAGACGGACTATAATATACGTCTGGACGTCTGTACATCCGTGAATGGTTCGTTCGTCGAAATTTCGTCCGGTCTAAAAAGCACCGATGTATAGCAAATAATAATTAATATCGGTGAGTGACGTTGTGCATTGTTGATATATCCAGCAAGCAATCATCAAGAAAACCCACAGTTTTACGTTTCGCTTTAAGGGTAAATTGCACTCTTCAGAGCTGAGATCGATCTCATTAATCAGAGAATCTGCGGGTTTTAAAGCGGGTGGCCGCAATCCTTCATCGGATTTTTTGCAGATTGTAATATTAATATAACTGCATTGTGCATCAAGAGACTTACAAGATAATCTGTTGAAGCAGATTATCTTGTTATAGATCGGGAGAAGATGATGGAGTCTGTTAAAGCGTTGGATATGGAGCAGTTAAACTCGTTTTTGAGTAGCGGTAAACACCCTTCAGTTATTATTGGCTTCAATTTAACCAGTGATGCGTTTTTCAATATGGCAGCATACTGGCGTGAACGCGGCGTCACGATTGAAAAACACGATAACTATTTTGTCGCCAAATCGGACAGTTCAGTGACCACGTCCTGAATCGAAAAATTTCTATTATTCAAAGCGCGAGTTTATTAAAGGCATGCAGATCGCTGATTGCCTGTTCCCGCGCTTCAGCTTCCTGCACCACCATTAATTCCTGTAGATCTTTTTGTGCGAAACGCACACGCCCCCCAGCCTCAGTGAAACGAGTCCTTAAGTTTGTCTACGGGCTAAGCCCCGTTGCGTGTTCAATTTACGGGTCTTGATGCAATCAAAACTATTGATGATGGCCCGTTATTCCCATCTGTAAGAACCAGGTAAACGGGGCAATACCGGGCTAATCGGGTCATTATTGCAGGCAGCGGATATAACGTTCAGCTGCCTGTCTGACAATGGATTGTGCCTGCTGTGTCATTTCCCGACCGGCAAAAGCGCCATAAATCTGCGAGAAGGTGACCTTATCCAGTCGGTGAATGAGCGTATTCACCGTAGCAGCAGAAAGCGGCAACATGTTGGGATAGCTCCACATGAATGACACGGAATTTGCACCGGGTGTCACTTGCACAACATCACCACTCAACAGCACGCCATCATGTTGCGACCAGTGCAGTACACAGCCTCCTTTAAAATGCCCACCCAGGCGTAATAACGTGACATCGGGCAGTAAATCCAATTCGTCACCTTGCCAGAGATGAATATGCGAGCTCTGGCGCATAATCCATTCCCGATCATCCTCATGCAAATAGATGGGTGCATTAAATGCCGCAGCCCAGTCTTGCATGGTGCTGTAGTAATGGGGATGAGAAATGGCAATGGCATCAATACCGCCGAGTGCGTGTACCAATGATTCCGTGGCGTCATCCAGATTCGCAATGCAGTCCCAGAGAATATTCCCCTGCGCGCTTTGCAGTAAAAAAGCACGTTGGTTGATGGCGAAACTCGGGACAGTTTGCAGGCTGAATAATCCCTTTAGATACTGCTGCCATTTATTTTGATGTGTGGCACGCAGAGCCGAGAATGCCAGCCATTGCTGCCCTTTGACAGGCACAAACTGCCGCTCGTCTTCGCAAATTTTGCAATGTGAGATGCCTGGATCATCTTCATAAGAAGTACTGCAGGCGGTGCAGAGTTTGCTCATCTGAATGCTCCTTGATGCGGTTTGCATTCATTCTAGCCTGGCTTATTAAGTGCGAGCGTGCTGCAACCCATACCGCAGAGAATACCTGTGCCGCAGTAGCCAGATGTATTCTCATCTCGCAAGGTATCGTGGGTGTTGCGCTTGCTTTGGCTGGAAAAGAGCAGGGCAGACTAGGCCTGTGGCGGCTGTAACTGATAAATCCACGCTGTGATTTTCTCTCCTTCGAGGGTGGTGACTTCAACATCAACACGATCATAGCCCTCCTCGAACTCATCCAGCATTGTCCAGTGCGCGGTCAGATGCTCTGAGAAGAAGAGTGAGCCTTTGACAAGGCCCGCATTGTTGTCCAGCACAATGCCGGGAAAATCCGCTGCCGCGCCCCAGCCGCGTTCATAGAAGATGCCGTTGACCGTTCCGGGCAGCCACTCTCCACCGATACTGTCCAGAATATGCGCATTTGAATGACCTGGTTGCAAGGTGCCGTATACAAATAAAGGTTTCATTTTCCCTCGAAAAATCAAACAAAAGAGTGACTTTAGCGCTCAGGAAATGAAAAGTCATCTGAAGGTTGAATTTCATGACCAGACCGCCCGTTATGCCATATAGGGTTCACTAAAACACGGTATTGTGAGCCATCGCATCCGGCCAGGAATAGATCAATGTTAAATTGTTCAGGCATCTCCCGCAGTGCCATCAAGGGTTATCCGCAATCCGCACAGTTCGATGGCAAGCGTTTCACCAATGCTGCTCCCCGGCAGCCGTTGAAATTCAGCGAATATATGAAGATGTTCTGGGATTTAGCGTTTAACAAGCCAAAAGAAACGGTACCTCAGCAGCAATTACCTGTGCAGCCCATCACGTCCGAGGCGCTCGCCATGGCCGCCGAAAACAGTGTGTTTCGACTGGGGCATTCATCGCTGCTGCTCAAATTGAAAGGCAAGTATTGGCTTACTGACCCAGTATTTAATCTGCGAGCGTCTCCCTTTCAGTGGCTCGGGCCAAAGCGTTTTCAGGCTGCGCCCATCGAGCTGAGCGATTTACCGCCTATTGAGGGCATTATTTTGTCCCATGACCATTATGATCATCTGGATTACCAGACGATCATGCAGTTGAAAGATCGTGTTCGCTATTTCCTCGCTCCGCTGGGCGTCGGCGATTTACTGGCGAAGTGGGGAGTGGCTGAGGAGAAGATCACCCAACTGGATTGGTGGCAATCTACGGAGGTGGGCGAGGTGCATTTTGTCGCCACACCGTCGCAGCACTTTTCCGGACGTGGTTTGTTTGACAGCAATAAACGTTTGTGGTGTTCATGGAGCATCATCACCGATGAGTTTCGTTTATTTTTTGGCGGTGACTCCGGCTATTTTCCGGGCTTTAAAGAAATCGGCAATAAATACGGTCCATTTGATGTTGCCTGCCTGGAGAATGGGGCTTATGACAGCCGGTGGGCGGATATTCACATGATGCCAGAGGATACCATCCGGGCGTTTCAGGATCTAAAGGGAAAATGGTTAATGCCCATTCATAACGCGGCCTTCGATCTTGCTTTCCATCACTGGAATGATCCCCTGATACAAATAGCGGCGCTGGCGCGTGAGCAAAAAATTAAATTGTCTTTACCGGTCATCGGACAAGCCGTGAACATTGTGCAACCAAGGGAAGAAGCGGTCTGGTGGTAACTGGAAATATAGGCTGCTATTTAGGGTAAGTAGCAGCCATTTTTTTTACGATTCAGTCAGTAAAACGCCATGTTTTCATTACTCAGCGGTAAGCTCATCATAAAGACTGCGCAATCGCGTACGCAGGGAAAGCACCGCTTTGTGTTTGCGTGATAACAGCGCCTGGACGCTGACGCCGCTCTCTTCAGACAGGTCGTTGTAGCTGTAACCCAACAACTCTGTTTTTTCGAACACCTCGCGCTGAGCGAGTGGCAGTTCCGCTAAGGCTTCCTCCAGTTCTTCCCATAGCAGTGCTTTGAGATACTCATCTTCCGGCGTTTCCGGCACGCCAAATAGCGTTTCAGCCAGCTCATCTTCGGGAAAATCCGCCTCTTCATCGCCGTTCATCAGATCGGCTAGCGGCAGTTCACGCTTTTTTCGTGCCCGATCGGTCATTTCATTGCGTGCGGCACGGAATAACCAGGCCGCGACATTTTCCACCGGTTGCTCAACCTGCATGAGCTTGTAAGTCACTTCCTGCAGAATGTCGTCAGCATCTTCTCGTACCGACGTGCGCCCGCGGATAAATGCGCTTAATTTTGACCGACAGGCGCTCAACGCGGACATCAGCAGTGAATCCTGCGCCATGGCGTTTACTCTGCGTCTGGCGATTTTGCGGGTGCTTCGTCTGACGGTGAGCGCGCATCATCGCGTCGGCCATGCCAGTCACAGCGATCGCGGCGTCCACGGTGCGAACGTTCACGGCGGTGTTGCATAAACTCTTCGCGCTGTTCTGGGGTCATCTGCATCCAGCGTTCGTGCATACGACGACGTGCCATACCGAACATGCCGGGGCGGAAACCTAAGCCACCAAATAGTATGCGGCACAATACCAGCAGCCCAAGCGCCTGCCAGAACCCAATCGCCTTCACGCCGATGATGGCAGGCAGCACGGCATTCCACAACGACATCACCAGCAGCCCAAGTGCCGCGATGATCACCACGCCGAGCAACAGCGGTTTCATCATGCGATGACCACCAAAATGGTGGTCACGGCGGTGTTGTCTGCGCATATCGAAATCTCTCATTGTTGTTATTCCTCATTACAGTAGCCGATATTGGCTCGTACTGAGGTAGACGAATGAGCGATGTGAATATTGCCAATAAAATGAAAATATTTCCGAGCTTATAAATTTAGCGGTGATACGGTGTCGTTTTACCGATCCGATTCACCGCAGCTCCCAAAGCGTATTCTCCTGCGATGAACGGGATCCATCCAACGATGGCTGCTACCCATACTGTCAGGGTTAAACCATAAGCTGACGTATAAACGTTAAATCAGCTTGCTGCGCTAATTCCTTTAGGCCCTGATAAAGCGATTCTGCCTGGGGTAGCGCTGCACAACAATCTAAGAACTTTGCCTGGCGATCGTCGGTGCTGAAAGGTTCGTCTAACGCACCACGCGCCCGCAATCTGGCGTGGACAATTTCCTGACCATTCCTGAAACGCAAAGTGAGGATATGCGGCAAGTTTCTGTCTTCAGCCTCCTGTTCCGCTGTCCATGGCGCGAGGGTAATCATCGCCAACAGTTGTACATCTGCCTGTTGTTTTACGCTGGCGGCTGTAAAGTCCTGCACGCTCAACGTGCCATTCCTGAGCATCATGGCAACGCAATATTGCATTGAGAAGCGCGCTTGCATTTCATCTTGCGGCTGGTGGTAGGCAAGATTGCGCCAGTTGGCGATCCCGACCTGGCAGTGCACGCTTTCAATGTCGTCAATCTTCAATGTTTGCTGTTGCTGGATATCGGCAATCGCATCGAGAATGCGGTGGGTAGACCCGCAGCACGGATATTTTTTCGGCATCACACCGATTTGTTCAATGACATGCTGCTCAGCGCCGGGCAGCGACGGTTGGCTTAACAGACCGGCATAGAGTTCCGCAAAACCCTGTGCGCACTCAAGAATATCCAGACGACCTTGCATGCCGGTTTGCGCCAGCGCCGCGGCTTCAACGGCATTGCGCGCCGCCATTCCGGCATGAAACGGTTTCAGAGGCGTGCCAAACTGGCCTTTGACCCCACTGGCCAGACTTACCGCAATGCTCAACGTACGGGCAATCCCTGCTGCATCCTGGCCGAGCAGGGCAGCAACACCTGCCGCGCTGCCAATGCAACCCACGGTGGATGTACCATGCCAGCCAGCAGTGTAGTGCTGATAGCCGATGGCTTCGCCTATATAGGCTTGTGCCTGCAAACCAATTAAATAAGCGTGTATCAACGATGCGCCGTCGCTGTTTTGCGCCACGGCCAGCAGTGCCGGTACCAAAACGGCCGATGCGTGACTCATGCCCGGTGCAAAGTTGTCGTCAAAGTCGATAGCGTGAGCGGCCGTGGCGTTGAACAACGCATCGAGCGCCTGGCTACGGGGTATCTGAGGCCATGCCTGCTGCACCGCCTGGGTAGTAAAGTCGCTACGGCCAGCTACCATGCAACCCAGGGTATCAATGATGGCGTCAATCGCCAGTTCACGAGCACGAAGAGTAAAGGGCGGTGGATTGGCACACCACTGTGCCAGAGATTCGATGAGCGTCATGATGATGTCTCCCTGTCCAATACGGTGAGCAGCCTGTGCAACAACGAGCCAATCTGGAAACGGTTCACCTCTTGCCCCGGTGTGCGGGTGTCAACACGATGTACGATCACCCTATTCTGTTGCGGCATCACCAGGCAGAAGTGACCGCCTGCACCACGTGCTGAGTAACTGCCCGCTGGCAGGATCACCTCGGGCCAGGCCACGCCATCGCGCGTGATCCACCACATATAGCCGTAGCCCCCGCGATCGCCCGCATGCGAAACAGGCAAGGTGCTGGTGCGAACCCACTGTTGCGGGATGATTTGTCGATCGCCCCAGCGCCCCTGCTGCAGAAAGAGCTGGCCGAATCGCAGCAGGTCGCGACTTGAGAGCGTAAAGGGATAGGCAGGGTGATCAGAAAATTCACCGGGTTCCAGCCAACTGTCCTGATCAACGCGATAATCCTGCATCCCCAGCGGGTCGGCAATGCGCTGCGCAAACGCCTGGTTGATCTCCTCTCCCGTGAGCTGACGGTAGGCACTGCCCAGCACATTAAAATCCCAGTTGCTATAGCACCAGTTCTCGCCTGGCGCATGCAGGTGGCGCGGGGGTTTAATACGCTGCATCCAGGCGGTTTCATAGTTCGCCGGATGATAAATGCCAGAGCGGGCGGTCAACAGATCGTATAGCGTGGCCTGTTTCTCGCTGACGCTCAGTCCTTCACGGTCATCGATTCCCAGCGTCTGCAAGGTTAAGGAGAGATCAAAACGGCCTTCTGCCACTGCGCAGCCGATCAGCGCACTAAGAAAGCTTTTGCGCATCGAGTGGCAGGGGTAACGCTGGGCAGCATTGCCGTAACTGAACAGGATTTCATCACCCTGCGCCACCAGCAGCACGGCAGTGGCCTGGCCTTCAAGTTGTTGCTGAAGTGATTCAAACATGGCAAAGCCTCATCGTTTTAGTGTGGATCAGAGGTTCACGCCTCACTCGCCGCCAGAAACTCGCGGGTATAGATTTCCCGTGCTCCGCCCTGACGCACGCTATCCGCACTGAGTTCTTCCAGCAATTTGCCGTGATGCATGATGCCGATGCGACGGCAGAGGTGTGTCACGACCGCCAAATCATGCGTCACCATTAAATAAGTGAGGCTGCGCTGCCGTTGCATGCTGCTGAGTAAATTGAGGATTTCAGCCTGAACTGAGACGTCCAGTGCTGAGGTCGGCTCATCCAGTAACAGCACGGAAGGTTCGAGAATGAGGGCCCGCGCGATGGCCACACGCTGACGTTGACCACCAGAAAGTTGATGGGGATAACGATAACGGTAGGCATCGGAAAGTCCGACCGCATGCAGCACATCGCTGATGCGCGCTTCATGGTGATCCATAGCATGCAGCTTCAGCGGTTCACGCAGACTGGCCCACACCATTTTTCTCGGATGGAGCGAGGCGTAAGGGTCCTGAAACACCATCTGCACCTGGCGATAAAAGGCTTTATCTCGCTGCGGCTGCTGTTCACGATTATTGAACAGAATATGGCCCTGATAATCGTGATTCAGGCCAGCCAGCGCGCGCAAAATGGTGGATTTTCCACAACCCGATTCACCAATCAGGCCGTAACACTCTCCTTGTGCCAGCGTCAGGCTAACGTTATCAACCACCTGTCGCCGATGTGCTCCCTGACCGAATGCAATACTGACATCCACCATTTCAATGCTGCGTTGTGCGGTTGGAATGGGATTCATAATGCGACTCCATCACGAAAACAGGGTCCGGTGAGCCAACTGGCATCACGGGTCGGCACACGCAGCGTATCAAGGGGATGATGCAGACGTGGCTGACTGGCAAGTAATGCCTGCGTGTAAGGATGCTGCGCCTGTTCCAGACGTTCGGCACGAATCTCTTCGACAATACGCCCGGCGTACATCACCAGCACGCGATCGCAGAAACGAGAGACCAGATTAAGGTCATGACTGATAAACAGCAGGCCGGTTTGACGCCGCGCCAGCTGTTCATTCAGGATGCTCAGCACCTGCTGGCGCACCGTCACGTCCAGTGCGGAGGTGGGTTCGTCGGCGATGATCAAATCCGGCTCGGGGATCAGCATCATCGCGATCATCACGCGCTGGCCCATACCGCCAGAAATCTCGTGGGGATAGAGGCGTGCCACTTTCGCCACGTCGCGAATATGCACCGATTCCAGCATCGTTAGCGCGCGATCTCTGGCTTCGCTTTTACTCACCCGGCGATGCAACCTGAACGCTTCCGCCACCTGATCGCCAATGCGCATTAGCGGATTAAGCGAGAAGCGGGGATCCTGCAGGATCATTGAAATACGATTTCCGCGAATCTGGCGCATCTGTTTTTCACTGCTGTTGAGCAGATCTATATCACCGAACTGCATCTGATCGGCGGTAACGCGACCGATTTTGGGCGTCAGCTGCAGCAATGCACGGCAGGTCTGTGATTTTCCCGAACCGGATTCACCGACAATCGCCACTTTCTCACGTCCAACATGAAAAGAGACGTCACGTACCGCGCGGTGCTCCCCGTGCGCGCTGCGAAATACGATATTGAGGTTTTTCACCTGAAGCAGATTATTCATGGCGGATATCCATTACGTCGCGCAGGCCATCACCCAACAGGTTGAAGGCGAGACTGGTGAACAATATTGCTAATCCAGGGATGGCAGCGATCCAGCCATTGTTCAGCATGAACTCGCGGCCGGAAGCCAGCATTGCGCCCCATTCCGGACTAGGCGCTTGAGCGCCAAGCCCCAGGAAACCCAGTCCAGCGGCGGTAAGGATAATCGCCGCCATGTTAAGGGTGACGCGCACGATGACAGAAGGCAGGCACATAGGGATGATATGTCGCACGATGATGTGCCAGGCGGATGCCCCTTGTAAGCGTACCGCGGCGATGTAATCCATCTTACGGATTGCCAGAGTTTCGGCGCGCGCAAGGCGGGCAATCGGCGGCCAGGCGGAGAGAGAAATCGCGATGATCGCATTCTCGATGCCTGGCCCCAATGCCGCGACAAACGCCAGCGCCAGAATCAAACTGGGGAAGGCAAGGAAGATATCCACCAGACGCATGAGCACCGTATCAACCCAACCGCCGAGATAACCTGCACTGGTGCCGACCAGTAAGCCAATGGGAGTGATAATCAGCGCGGTTAAGCTCGCGATATACAGCGTGATGCGCGCGCCATACAGCAGACGGCTGTAAATATCCCGACCCAATTCGTCGGTGCCCAGCCAGTGCTCAGCAGAAAACGGTTGCAGGCGGAAGGCGAGGTTTTGGGCATAGATATCGTGAGTGGCTAACCAGGGCGCGAACACCGCCGCGCCAGCAATCATCAACAGCACCAGCAAACCAAATAGCGCTGAGTGGTTAGCGCAAAAGCGTTGCCACTGAATCCATAACAGTTGCATGTGCGCCTGAAACGGTGACTGTGGCGCAGGATCGCGCAGCCAGGCGCGTAAGTGACGCGAAGGATTAACGCGCATCGATTTGTTGACGGAATCGGTCATGCTTCCTCCTGACGCGTGCGCGGATCGAACAGACGATAAAGCAGATCGCACAGCAGATTGATTGCGACAAAAATTGCGCCGATCAGCAGTGTGCAGCCCACCACCGCATTCATATCGCCCGCCAGCAGTGCGTTGGTCAGATAGCGGCCAAAACCGGGCCAGGCAAATACGGTTTCGGTGAGTACCGCGCCTTCCAGCAGCCAGGCCCAGGAAAGGGCCACCACTGTCAGCGTGGGCACGGCGATATTGCGCAGAGCATGCACCCAAACACATCGCGCCCACGACAAACCCTTCACGCGAGCGGTAATGATGTATTCCTGCGACAGTTGTTCCAGCATGAAGCTACGCGTCATACGGCTGATGTAAGCCAGCGCGCTCAAGCCAAGAATCGACGCGGGCAAAATGATGTGACCAAACACGTTGCGGAACATTTCCCAGTTTCCGCTCAGCGCGCTGTCGATCAGCCAGAATCCCGTCACCGGATGTAAATCGAACTCGTAGATAAAATCGATGCGTCCTGGTCCGCCAATCCAGCCGAGCGTGGCGTAAAACAGCAGCAATCCCATCAGACCCAGCCAGAAGTGCGGTGTGGAATAGCTGAGTAGCCCCACGAAGCGGATCAGATGATCGAACCAGGTGTTGCGGTACATTGCCGCCAGCACGCCCGCCGGAATACCGAAACCGACGCCGATAATGGCCGCCACGGTGGCCAGTTCCAGCGTAGCGGGGAAGACGCGCGCGATATCCTGCGCCACCGGATGGCTGGTGGTCAGAGCGATACCAAAATCGAGGTGCAGCAGTTGCCAGACGTAGTCGGCAAATTGGTGCCACAACGGTTGATCCAGCCCCAACTGATGAAACATCTTGTCGTAGGCTTCCTGACTGGCGTTATCGCCTATGATCGCGACCACCGGGTCGATAGGCAGTAAGCGACCAATAAAGAAGGTCAGGGCCGCTAACCCCAGTAGCGTGCAAACAATCGAGATAAGCCCACGAGCAAGGCGTCTTATCAGACGCCAGCCAGCGGAAGGGGGGTTGTGTGCAACGGGTATCATGACCTGTGACATCTGCCACCTCCGTTATTTACTTGCGGCACCATACCAAACGCGAAAACCGTTCCAGGTCCAGTTTTTCACCGTTGGGCTAATTCCCGCGGTGTTGTACATCTGGAACATGATCGCCATAGGTCCTTTTTGCATCTGCTCTTTCTGCAGATCGCCATAGAGTGCAGCGCGTTTGGTGTCATCCGGTTCTAACAGTGCGGTTTCCACTTTCTGATTCATCTGCGGATCGTAATAAGCGGCACGCCAGCTTGGATATTGCGTGGCACGCGCTTCTTTACGATTGTCAGGGTTATAAACCAGACGCGAGGCATTGCCGTAGGCATCGGGCACCGAGGTTTGCCACGCCATCATTGCGCTCTGGAATTCCCGGCCACGTACCCGGCTGAACAACTGCGCGTTAGCCATGCGTTCCAGATTGAGTTTCACGCCGATTTTGGCGGCATTCTGCTGTACGCTTTGCGCGATTGGCGCCGAATGCGGCAGGGTGCCAAACAACACCGCCGTACTGAAACCATTGGGATAACCGGCTTCCGTCAGCAACTGTTTGGCTTTATCCAGATCGAGATGGAAAGGCTGACCTTGTTTGGCATCCAGCGCACCAAACGCCCCTTGTTGAACAAAACTGGCGCGCGGCACGCCGAGATAAGGCATGACGCTCTTCGCTAACCCGTCGTAATCGATCAGATAGCGCATGGCGAGACGGACTTTTTCATTTTGGAAAATGGGGTCTTCATTATTGAAGGTCCAGAAAAACAGCTGTGGCTTCAACACTTTTTCCACTTTCACTTTGCCGCCCTGATCCAGCGTTTTCAGATCGTCAGCTGAGAGATCGCGAGCGATATCCACATCGCCCTGCGTCACCAGCAGACGCTGAGTGCCGGTTTCAGCCACATGACGAATCAGAATGCGCTTCAGTACCGGCGCTTTTCCCCAGTAGTTCGGGGTGGCCTGGAGCACCACACCTTCACCGGCATTCCAGCGCACCAGTTGATAAGGCCCAACACAGGCGGTATGAGTGGAAAGGTATTTGTGCCCCAGATCGCCATCCACTGCCTGTTTTTCGACTTCTTTGCGGTTAAGCAGGGAAGAGACGTTATTGGCGGCAATCGCCTGGAGCACCAGATTAGTGGGGTAAGCTTTATCGAAACTCATCACCAGCGTTTTGTCATCGGGCGCGCTAATGCGTGAGTCGACGTTATCTTTATCAAAGCCATACTCCTTGATAGCGGCTGCATTGCCGTAGCCCAGTTTCACGACGCGCTGCATCGACCATGCCAGGTCGCCGGCGGTTGCGGCTGAGCCATCGGCAAATTTCAGGTTGTCCTGTAAATGAAAGGTGATGGTCTTGCGATCGGCAGAGACATCCCAACTTTTCGCCAATGCAGGATCGAGCTGCGTTTCATCGCTGACGCGAAAATCAACAAGGGTGTCACAGGTGTTCGAATAGATTTCACTGGTGACCACTTCACCAATCTGTGCCGGATCCCAGGTGCTGATGGCATCAATATTCCAAGCCATCACCAAAGAATCGGCGGGCGTTGAGGCCTGTGCTGAGGCGCAACAGGTCGCTGCCAGCGTCAATGCAGCAGTTAACATCTTGTTTTTCATTTATTTCTCCTGAGGCGTTACAGAGTATCCGGGCGTGGCTGAATCGGCGGTTTCACCTCTGCCGGAATAGGGCAGTGATAGGGTTTTTCACTGACCTGCTCGAAATGGGCTTTCTTCATCTGCGCCATCAGTATTTTGTCGGTCAGTACGTCGACCGCCGTCGCGGCCATGACTTTCGCGACATGGCCCAGCGCTTTGTGTGCGGCCGGCATTTTGCCTTGCGCGGTCAGTTGCCATGAGTGACCAGGGGTTCCAATTGCCATGGTGGGTACGTGCGCCTGCACGGTCGGGATCACCCAACTGACATCACCGACATCGGTCGAGCCAATCATGACCTCTCCGTGGGTATCGAGCGGAATGATGTAATCGCTGAGGGGTTTAGGATCGGCGGGTTTCACACCGGTTTTGCGGTAGCAGTTATCAATCTCTTCCGCTGTTAGCGTGGCCTGAATTTCAGCTGCAAAGGCGAGGTCAGCCTGGTCAAATGGCCCCGGACCAAGCGCTTCCAGATTTCGCTGCATCGCTTCTTCTAACGGACGATTGCCAAGCAGGTTGGATACCGCGCTCATGATACTGATATCCACTTCGGTATCGGTCATGATGGCGGCACCCTGAGCCACGCGCTTGACCCGCTCATTCAGTTCAAACATCGCGTGGACATCGCGCGAGCGAATGGCATAGCGCACGGTAGATTTTGCCTGTACCACATTGGGAGCCACACCACCGGCATCGAGGAAGGCGTAATGGATGCGGGAATCTTGCGGCACGTGTTCGCGCAGGAACTGTACGCCAACGTTCATCAATTCGGCGGCATCCAGCGCACTGCGCCCAAGATGTGGAGAAGCCGCAGCGTGGGATGAGCGGCCACGGAAAGCGAAATCCATGCGGGTGTTAGCGAGAGAAAGCGGTTTTGCCACTTCATGATGCGCGCCTGGATGCCAGGTGATGGCCACATCGACGCCATCGAATGCGCCAGCACGCGCCATAAATGATTTGGCCGCACCGCCTTCTTCTGCCGGACAGCCATAATAGCGAACGCGGCCCGGTGTGCCGCTCTCTTCAAGCCATGACTTCAACGCAGTAGCCGCCAGCATGGCAGCCGATCCCAGCAAGTTATGCCCGCAGCCATGACCATGGCCGTTGCCCGGCAGTGGAGAATAACGCGCCACGCCTGCTTCCTGACTCAACCCTGGCAAGGCATCATATTCTCCGAGGAAAGCGATGATGGGACCGCCTTCACCGGCTTCACCCATCACCGCCGTGGGGATGTCGGCCACGTTTTCTGTGACGCGGAATCCTTGCTGATTTAGCATCGCGGTGTGTTCAGCCACCGAACGATACTCGGTATAGCAAATTTCCGGCATGCCCCAGACGCGATCGCTCAGTTCACAAAATACCCCTTGATATTCTTCTACCCACTTCCAGACTAACGCTTTGTTTTCCATGATAGTCCCCAGCTTGGTTGGTCAGGTTTTCGTCTCTCTGAAGCCCCAGCATGGAGTAAATCATCAGCGTAAGGCCAATGAGCAATTCACACTCCCCATTCCAAAACGGCATAGTTTTATGTCAGGCCGCATTAGCCGTCTCGCTGGCACATGCCCGCAGCCACAGTTGTTCAGCCTGAGAATTTTGCAGAATCGGTTGACGATAGAGCCGAATCGCCAGCGACATATCCCAGCTGCTGTCATCGGCGCGCACTAAACTGCCGCTGGCCAGTTCTTCATGTACCAGACTCAGAGGCAACCACGCCACGCCGCCACCGGCCAGGACCATGGCTTTGAGATTCACCGACATACCATTTTCATATACCGCTTCAAGAGGAAGCGGGCGTTTGCTGAGCATTTGCGCCAGCGCATGAGCAAAGAAGGTATGTTGTCCATAACTCAACCACGGAATCGGACCGCCATCCGCGCGCACCGGATAGAGTGGCTTGCCACTGCTATCCGGGCGACACACGGCAATGGCACGCTCACGGCCCAGTTGCACCATGGGATACGCCGCCAGCTGATGTATTAGCGACACCGCATCGTGCGCGTAAGTCAGTAGAAAATCGGTTTCACCGCTGTGTAAGGTGGAGATGTGCTCAGCGAAAGTCGGTTTTTGATTACACAGGCGGATATAGCTGAGATTGGGCTGCAGATTTAATCGCTGTATCCAGTCAGGGAAGAACGTCAGAGAAAGGGTATTTAGCATCGCAAAGCGTAATACCGCAGTGCGCGAACTGTAGCGCTGGTGCAGATCATTGCGCAGATGCGACATGGAAAATACCGTTTCGCTGGCGGTCGCGAGGAAGGTTTGTCCCTCTGGCGTGAGCGTAACCGGATAGGTTTTACGATCGAATAACGGCACACCCAGCCACTCTTCCAGTTGCCGGATGCGCCGACTGAGCGCCGATTGCGTGATATGCCGCTCATCCGCGGCACGGGTAAAACTATAACAGCGTGCAACACTGAGAAAATCTTCAAACCATTTCAATTCCATAGCAAAGACCTCTTTGGATGAATGGGAAAGCAACGTCAGCGGTGGGAAACCTTTTGTTACACGCAAGAAACGCGCCAGGCTTAATTACGGCGGTACAGGCACTGGCACAGCTACGACGCCGTCATAAACGCTTAAGATGGAGCAACCACTGCACTCGTGGGGTGCAGAGGATTTGCCCTGATGATGGCTGGTGATTGGCAAAGTCGAATTGACCAGGCGACAATAAAGGCCTTTGAAATTTAAGCGATGAAATGAATCTATGAATGCCCATATTGAATCTGTTGAGCTGGAAAAAGCCTATCGCCTGATCAACCATGGCCCAACGACATTGGTTTCCTCCCGCCATGACGGGATTGACAATGTGATGTCTGCATCCTGGGTATGTGGATTAGAGTTCAAACCGGCAAAATTGACGGTTGTGCTGGATAAATCCACCTTCACGCGTAAGTTGATTGAGCAAAGCCTGAAATTCGTTATACATGTCCCAACCGTCAGCCAGGCGCAGATGGTTCATTATCTCGGTACGCATTCCCGCACTGAGCAGTCAGATAAGCTAGCCACAGCTGGCGTCGAGTTCTTCCAGTTACCGGAAAGTCATCTCCCTTTGGTGGCTGGCTGTGTGGCTTGGTTGTACTGCGAGTTGATACCCATCGAACAAAATCAGATCGACCACGATTTGTTCATCGGTGAAATCAAGGGTGCCTGGGCGGATAGCCGGGTGTTTAAAGAAGGGCGCTGGTTATTCGAGGACGCACCAGACGAGATGCGCAGTTTGCATTACATCGCCGGGAAACGTTTTTATAAAACGGGCTCACTGCTGGATGTCGAGTGAACCCGTCCAAATCATTCATTGAGTTTGGCCTGGCGCATGGGCATTTTATCAATGGTTGAGAGCAACACCTCAGTATTCAGAGGTGTTGTTTCACGTAGTTTCATTCCACCATCTTTTCCAACCAGCACCACTTCAAATCCTTTCGGATTGAGTTGCTTACGCAAAGTGCCATTAGCTGTGGGTGAAGTATCACTGAACACAATGATATCGCGATCGGCCAATTCTGCTTTCTGCTTCTCCAGCATCGCTATCTGCGCGACATAAGCAGGATCTGTTTTTGATGGGGCGAAGATCACCAGAGGGCGATTGTGCCAGCGATATTGAGTGAGGTCTGAGACCTTCGGCGATAAAGGCTGGAACAGGGGCTCTTCAGCCGCACGAACGTTGTTAAGGCTCATTATTGAACAAATGGCCAACAGCAGCAGTGGCGTCTTCAGCAGTAAATTCGTCTTCGACATGATGGTTTCCCCGGCAGGTTAAAGAACGTGTACTACTAAGGTTAGCGGAACCGTGCGCATGCGTAGGTTACTTCACGTTTCTTTACCCACAGAGGGAAAAATGAAAACAAGAAATGTCTTTCGTGTTGCTAATGTCACCCGGAACTTAAGGCTTCGTGTGTCACATTCTGATGTTTTTCTGAAGAAGAGAACAGGGCATATACATATGTCAAAGCTGGGCATATACTAGACATATGCTGAGTGATAAAGCTCAAAACATAAAGCCGGTGACGGCACCGTGCCGGAAGTCCGTTCAGGAGGATTGATCATGCGAACTGTTTCTGTATTTAAAAATGGCAATAACCGCGCCATTCGTTTGCCACGCGATATGGATTTTGAAGGGGTGAGTGAGTTGGAGATTGTCCGGGAAGGTGACAGCATCATACTGCGTCCCGTACGGCCGACCTGGGGCTCATTTATGCAGCTTGAGAAAGCGGACCCGGATTTTATGACGGATCGCGGGGATGTTGTCAGTGATGAGGGAAGATTTGATCTGTGAACAAAACCTACATGCTGGATACTTGTATATGTTCGTTCATTATGCGCGAGCAACCAGAGGACGTGATCAGACGGCTTGAACAAGCGGTGCTGCGCAACCATCGCATTGTAGTTTCGGCTATTACTTACGCAGAAATGCGCTTTGGTGCTATTGGAAAGAAAGCCTCGCCGCGTCATGGTCAACTGGTTGACGAATTCTGCGCCCGACTTGATGCGATTGTGCCCTGGGATCGGGCGGCGGTGGACGCCACCGCTGTAATTAAGGCCACCCTAAGCGCAGCCGGAACACCGATAGGCCCAAATGACACGGCGATTGCCGGCCATGCCATTGCGGCCGGCGTTATCTTGGTGACAAATAATACCAGGGAATTTGCGAGGGTACCGGATTTGGTGCTGGAAGACTGGGTGAAGTAAGCCGCTGATCAATCTCGGAACGTACCGGAAGCATTTCTGCGGTAATTTGTGGGCAAAACCCACGTAATTTTCACGTAGCAGCGTCAGTATGTGGTGGCGCAGACTCTCATCGATGCGATGTGTGCCGGGCTTTCCACGCCGTGCATCGGTAAGACCGGCTGCACCAGACTCGCGGTAGCGGTTCATCTGCCAATGAACCTGACGCTCGGTAAGATCCAGCTGAGAGGCCGCATCACGTCGACGCAGACGTTTTTCTATAACAGCCTGAATGACGGGAATACGGTGAAGTTCTTTGTTCGACATGGTCACCAGCATAAAGTCTGCATCCTGAGCTGAGCCTGAGGAGATCTAAGGTTAGTTCAGGGACGACATCTGGGAATTGTTCCGTACGACATTAGTGCTTTGGAGTAACAATCAATGTTAAAGCTAAGCAGAGATGACCACTTTTAGGCAAACCTGAGTTGTCCGGATGAGATAAATTGCAGCCTTTCAAATCACAGTATGATGTGGAATTATTGGCAGATAAA